>NZ_CAMLDX010000099.1 GCF_946478885.1 uncultured Bacillus sp.
TCTCAAAAGATTAAAGCAGTTAATAAAGGATCAGGACAAATTTATTCAGGAACATCTACTAAAGTTTGTCGAGCCATTCAGCCAGTCAGTGGTAAAAGAGGCGGATACCCAGTTCTTTGCTGGATTGGCAAAAGTGCTGCAGCACTATTTGTTCATGGATTCACAAGTTCTTCAAGAACTTAAGAATATAGAAATAATTTAAGAGGGGGCAATAACAATGATTGATTTAGTAAATAAAATCAAGGATTTTAAGATGTCAAGAAGATCATTCATTGGATGGACTTCAGCAGCAGCAGCAACGGCCGCTATTCCAATCAGCCGTGGTTTAGTTGCAAAAGCAGAAGCAAATATTGGAATTGAGGAAAGTTCAGGCGAAGGCGTTTGGAAAACAGCTGCCTGCTGGCATAACTGCGGCAGCCGCTGCTTAAATAAAGTGCTAGTGAAGGACGGCGTGATTATTCGCCAGAAAACAGATGATACACACGAAGACAGCCCGGACTTTCCGCAGCAACGCGGATGTTTGCGCGGCCGTTCACAGCGCCACCAGGTATTTAATGCAGACCGCTTAAAGTATCCTATGAAGCGGAAAAATTGGAAGCCTGGCGGTGGAAATAAGGAATTACGCGGTAAGGATGAATGGGTACGCATTTCCTGGGATGAAGCTCTTGACCATGTGGCTTCGGAAATTAAGAGAATAAGCAAAAAATATGGCAACGAAGCTATTTTGGTTACTGGAGGAGACAGCAATATTAAAAATGCAATCGCTTCAGTCGGAGGTTTCAGTGAAAACTATGGAAGTTCTTCTTGGGGAGCCTGGAGATGGATTTGGGAACAAATGGGCGTAGGTGAAGGATTAATGGTCAATAGCATCAATGACCGTCTTGACCTGAGAAATTCGCAATTGATTGTTCTATGGGGAGTAAATCCAGCATGGAGTACTATGGGAAGTGTAACTTACAACTATCTACAAGCGAAGAAGGCCGGAGCACGTTTCATTTCCATCGACCCGCTATACACTGATTCTGCTAATGTGTTTGACGCAGACTGGGTTCCGATTAGACCGGGAACAGACGATGCCTTGGCATTTGGAATCATGTATACATTGCTTGATGAGGACAGCCTAGCAAATCCATTAGTAAAATGGGATTTCTTAAATAAATACACCATAGGCTTCGATGCCGACCATATGCCGGAAGGTGCAGATCCGAAAGATAACTTAAAGGATTATATCCTTGGAACGCATGACGGCCAGCCAAAAACACCTGAATGGGCATCTGAAATTTGCGGGGTAGAACCAAGTAAAATTCGTGAGCTTGCCCGTGAAATTGGCGGAACAGAAAGGGTGGCTCTATTTACAGCGTGGGCTCCTGCTCGTATTGCAAACGGGGAAGGCTGGGTACAGGCATTCTCGGCATTAGGAATGATGACTGGACATATGGGAAGCTCAGGTAATATGACAGGCGTTAGCTGTTGGGAATACGCCGCAAACATGGGACCGATGCTTCTAACTGCCGGCAGCAGCGACTTAACGTCATTAAAAAATCCGATTGACAATAAGATTAACGAAAATGAAATGTGGGACGCTGTTTTAGATGGCAAATTCCTTCAAAGATATGAGGGAGAAAGAAGCGTCAACATTCAAATGATTTATCATAATTACAATAATCACTTACAAACAAGAAGCAATATTGCCAAAGGAATTAAGGCGCATAAGGAAGTAGAATTTGTAATTACGAATGCTTATGCATTAACAACTAACGCTAAGTATTCCGATATTGTACTTCCGGTAGCAACGCAATGGGAAACAGAGGGATCAGTAACGGGCGGAAACCGGGAAATCCTTATTACCTGGTCTAAGATTATCGATCCTTTATATGAATCAAAGACAGACCAGCAAATTGCTAGGGAATTAATGAAGAAATTAGGAAAAGATCCTAAAATGGCATTCCCGATCTCTGAGAAACAGCAGTATTTTAATCAGTTAGCAGGAAGCAAGGTCGTAATGGAAAACGGAAAAGACTATGAATTGCTGTGCACCATCACAGAAAAAGATTTAAAGGAATGGGGCGTCGAAGGGAAGCCGCAGCAAGGACGTATTCCTCTGAAAGAGTTTGTTGACAAAGGCATTTATCAGGTTCCAAGAAAACCAGGAGATAATTTCGGATTTATCGCCTATAAAGAGTTTATCGATGATCCTGAAGGCCATCCTGTATCAAGTGAAAGCGGCAAATTTGAAATTTACTGCCGTGCTATCAATGAATTATCGAAGAAGGCATATTCAGAAATTGCTCCTATTCCAAAATATGAGCCAAAAGTTCATGGCTATGAGTCTACCTTTAAAGACTGGAAAACGAAGAAAAAAGGAAAATATCCTTATCAGGTCATTAACCCTCATTATTTAAGAAGATCGCATAGTACGCTGGATAATGTACCGCAATTACGTGAGGCATGGCCAAACCCAATTTATATCAGCAAAAAAGATGCGGATAATCTTGGCATAAAAGACGGCGATACAGTTCTTTTCTATAATGAATTCGCTAAATCATTACGTCCTGCCAAGGTTTGTGAAACCATTATGCCGGGAGTACTGGGACTTCCTCACGGAGCATGGGTTGATATAGATGAAAAGACAGGAATTGACCGTGCTGGAGCAGATAATTTATTTGTTCCTCATATTCCAAAAGGACTTGGTTCCTCAGGTTTTAACTCAGCTCGTGTCAATATTGAAAAATGGACCGGTGAACCGCTCGAAGCGGATGTTAAATGGGCGCAACGCATCATTGATTATAAATAGAAGGAGGGTATAAGTCATGACACAATTGGGATTTTATATAAATGTAGCAGAGTGTGTCGGCTGCAAAACTTGTACGATCGCCTGCAAGGACAAAAATGATTTAGAAGTAGGAAGAAATTTCCGCAGAGTATATGATTTTGAAGAAGGAACATTTCCAAAGCCATCAATCTGTCACGCATCCATTTCCTGTAATCACTGTGATGAACCTGGCTGCGTAAAGGGTTGTCCAACAGGTGCGATGCATAAACGTTCTGAAGATGGAGTCGTAGTCGTGGATCAGGACAAATGTGCTGGCTGTAAATATTGCGTGTGGAACTGTCCTTACGGTGCACCACAATATAATGAGGAAACCGGAAAAATGTCTAAATGCGATACATGCCTCGATTTACGTGAAAAAGGCGAAGAGCCAGTCTGCGTAACATCCTGTATTATGCGCGCCATTGAATTTGGCCCTATTGATGAACTGCGCAAGAAATACGGTGAGAATGCAGACATTAAAGGCATCCCAAGTTCTTCAATTACAAAACCAAATTTAATCATCGGTGTGAAAAACTAATATAAAAGGAGGGGACGAACATGCATGAATGGGCATTATTGATTATGACGGTGTGTGTTCCGGCAGCAGTAGGCGGGTTCCTGTTCTTAGGAGCCTTCCATAATAAACTAACCAAGGCAGGCCAGGATAACTATAAAGCTATGAAACTTCCAATTCTTTCCCTGGGTGTTCTTTCACTGGTTGGACTAATCGCTTCATTTTTCCATCTAGGAACACCGACGCATGCTTTTTATACCATTCTCGGCTTTGGCCGTTCTTGGATGAGCAATGAGATTGTTTTTACAGGAGCTTTTATTGCTTTAGCTTGCTTAACCGCATTGCTAGTATTTGTACAAAAGAAAACGAATCCGATTCTTATGATTGTGACAGGTATCGTCGGACTGGCGGCTGTTTTCTGCATGGCCAGCATCTATGCCGCAACACGCGTGAATGGCTGGGACAATGTAAATACGTATTTAGTATTCTTCGGAACAGTCTTTACCCTTGGCCCTGTACTTGCAGCTGGCTTACTGTCCGTAACAATTAAAGGAGACAGTTTAAAAAGTATTGTGAAATGGGCTTTTGCCATCACCATATTTGGTATTGGCATTCAAGTAATCGGCACAGCCTTGTTAGCTGTATCATCAGCTGACATTGAAATGATTAAAGGAGCAACTGCTTTCGAAAGTCTGTCAGGATACGGCACGATGATTACATTCCGCTGGGTGCTTGAAATCATTGGACTGGCTCTTCTCGGATTTCTGTCATTGACTTCTGTGAAGAAAGCCGGCTTTGCCCTGATATATGCAGCCGTTGCGGTGCTAATTATCGGGGAAGGAATGAGCCGCTACGTATTCTACGTCTTGGGTGCGTAATATTCGCAAATAAATTGTTTTTTCAAACGTACTGTGACTTTTGTTCTTTACAATCAGAAAGCAAAAATCCATACTATGATTATAGCTTTCTGATTGTTCCATTGTTGAAAACTTTTGTGGGGTGGTAAAGATGGGGCTTTTAAGCAAATGGGTCGAGAGTCTTGATTATGAGTACGAAATATTATCGTCCTGCACCCGCCATCGAAGCCCGCGTTCCACATGCAGCAAATGTCTGGATGTTTGTGAAGAGGCCGCCATTTCACTGACAAAGAATAAACCGGTGATTGTAAGAGAAAAATGTGTTGAATGCGGGAATTGCATCTCAGCCTGCCCGGTACAGGCAGTCGCTGGTATTTTTCCAAAACGAACAGTCGTAGATCATAAGCTATTAGCTGTAGATGAACAGCTTCCTACAGCAAAAGAACTTCTGGTTCTTCACAAAAAAGGTGTGAAAGGACTGATAAGTGAGGATACTACTACTATTGAACTGTGGAATCAGGTGATTGAAGAAGCAAATTCGATGCTAAAGCAGCTGGGTAAAGAACCCTTTACCATTACTATTAAGACAATCCAGGCACAAGAGGAAGTATATTCTAGAAGGGAACTTTTCTCACTTTGGAAAAAAGAAAGCCAATCAATTATGAAACAGGTTGCACCGGCCAAATGGCGCTTTAACCACCAGCAATTGGATTTATCAAAATATTACCC
The DNA here is from genome assembly GCF_946478885.1 of uncultured Bacillus sp. The sequence goes on from NZ_CAMLDX010000099.1 coordinate 4,913, forward strand.
TGAATATCAGTTTACTTCGATTATCATAGACACAAATAAGTGCATCCTCTGCAAGGCATGTGAATTCCTCTGTGAGAAAAAAAGTCTGGCAATCGGAGAGACAGATTTTACCGTAACAGCACAAACCTGTTCTTCCTGTCTGTTATGTGTTGATATCTGCTCCGAGAAAGCGATTACAATTAATGAAAAAATTTCTCCTGCCAGGGAAGTTCATTATCCGGTTTATCAAAAAACATGTAGTGGTTGTCAACAGTCCTTTGTAACGCTGCGAGAGCATGATGAGAAATGTGTGATTTGTACTAAGCGGGAAGAATTAGGATATATCCCCTTACGCTGATATAAAATGTCTGTGCGGGGGTCATGCAGGTCCCGGGACGGCTGAACCGAAAAAAGCACTGGTCATACATCAATTCTAACGGAAAATGGGATTGTTCTGCAAAAGACTAATAAGGAGAGATTGTAAATGTTATCAAATATTGGCATTCCTGGTTTAATTTTAATTTTAGTATTGGCGCTGATTATCTTTGGACCGAAAAAACTCCCTGAAATGGGACGAGCAGTGGGACAGACTTTAAAAGAATTCAAGAAGTCAACGAAGGGATTAATCGAAGAAGATAAGGAAACCATTGAAGAAGCTGCAAATACCACTGAAGAAAAGAAGGCTAAATCTTAATACCAATGTTTTTGTTAAAGTATACTAATGATAAAATAAGTGACGGGGCGGATGTACCAGTATGGAAGCGGAATGAAAAAATTCGCAGCCGGGCTTCCGTATCCGTCATTTTTTATAGACAAATTTCTTTAATCGTTTATCAGTAAGAAAATTGAACAGGAAATAAAGAGCGCAGAGGCTACAAGCTATCTGTGTTTTATTATCAGATGAACAGTTTGAAAGAACGTATGCACTACAATAGCAGCCAGAGATTCAGTACAAAAATTTATTGAGGTGATATCATGCTGGAGAAAAGAACTCCGTTACAAATTAATCAGGCGGTAGAAAAAATCACCGCCCATTTATTAGAAGGAAAAATAGAAGAAGTGTCTATTTTTGATAGTGAAGGACGCTATTTGGGAGAAGATGTTATTGCCACGAATGATGTTCCGTTATTCACTCGCTCCGGCTTCGACGGCTATGCCTTGCGTTCAGTTGATACTATGAATGCTTCCTCTGAAGAGCCGGTGGAATTAAAGGTACTGGAAGAGCTTGGTGCAGGAATGGTAGCGACAAAGGATATCGGGCCATTTGAAACAACTAGGATTATGACGGGAGCAAAGGTGCCGAATGGCTGTGATACCATTATTATGCTTGAAGCTGTCAAAGAAGTTGAAAAAAACGGTGAGCGGTACATTACGATCAAACGTGAAGTTAAAAAAGGAGATCATCTGTCCTTTCAAGGGGAAGAGGCCAAAACAGGTGACATCATTTTGAAAAAAGGCACGAAAATTAATCCGGGTGTAATGGCTGTTTTAGCAACGTTCGGCTATGCAAAGGTAAAGGTAGCTGTTAAACCACGGGTAGGAATTTTTGTTACCGGTTCTGAACTCCTTGAAGTTGACGAACCGCTTCAGGATGGAAAGATTCGCAACAGTAATGCGCATATGATTTTCGGCCAAGTAAAAAGAGTAGGAGGAGAGCCGTTCTATTTAGGCAAACTGCCGGATGTTCTGGATACTTGCATTGAAGCCGTCTCAAGCGCATTGAAGGAGTTTGATCTTCTGATTACAACAGGAGGCGTCTCAGTCGGAGATTACGATTTAATGCCAGATGTTTATAAATCGTTGAATGGTGAGGTTTTATTTAACAAAATTGCCATGCGTCCCGGTAGTGTCACAACGGTTTCCGTTCTTGACGGTAAATTCCTGTTCGGGTTATCTGGAAATCCATCAGCCAGCTATGTTGGGTTCGAGCTGTTTGTCAGACCTGTCGTACGACATATGCTATTCTGTGAAAATCTCCATCTAAAGGCAGAGATCGCTAAATTTAATATGGAGTTTAAGCGTGCCAACCCAATGACCCGTTTTGTGCGAAGCAAACTCTCTTATGAAAACGGCGAACTTGTTGTAGAATCTGCCGGGATGGATAAATCGAATATCGTCACAAGTCTCGCCCACACTGATGCCTTTACAGTCTTGTCAGGCGGTGAACGCGGCTTTGAAAGAGGCGATAAGTTGAAAGTATTGCTGTTAAATGACGATGAAGGCAGTAAGTGGCCTTGGTAAGGGAAATGGACAATTAATTGGTGACTAGTAAAATAGGTGTCCCCTGTGGATGTGCTTCAAGTGGAGGGGATTTTCTTAAACGAGTGTATTCATGGCAAGTGATTTCCTTTATCAAGCCGTAGCAAAGGGGAGTATTTTGGCATACTCAATCCTTTCTAATTGTCTCAAGATCAACATGATGAAAAAAGTGATTTCTTCTCAGAAAATTTGCGAATCGTACTCGCTGGATGCTTTATCCATTGATTGCAGGATATGATTAGACAGTGTATAATTTGATTGAACTGTAAGATTCTCTAAATAAGGCAGAAGGAAGGAAATGCAGTGCTTTCGAATATTGGAATTCCAGGATTGATCTTGATTTTAATTCTTGCCCTCGTCATCTTTGGGCCGAAAAAACTGCCTGAACTAGGCAAGGCTGTTGGGCAAACTTTCAAAGAGTTTAAGAATTCTACGAAAGGTCTCATTGACGATGACGATGATAATGAAACTGTAAAAAAGGCCGAGTCGGTTAAAGTAACAAAGGCTAATTAATTGAAAGTTGATAGTTGGATAAGCCCATTTCTTATTGGCAGGAATGGGTTTTTTTATTAACAATATTTAAGAGATTGTAAAATCCCAGTTTCGTCAAATCGGAGCGAGGTGAATGTAAATGATCATCAACAATAAGCAAACGACTTTTTGGTCGCTTCTCATCCATGAACAATGGCATATGTATGTCCTTGCAACAGAAAAAGGGCTGTGCTTTATCGGTTCTTTGAACAGTTCGTTTGAAGAGCTCGTGCAATGGGCGGACAGGCATTTTTCCGGAAGTCCTTTAGTGAAGGATGCAGCCCGGCTCCAACCTTACGTGGAACAATTAATAGAGTATCTAGATGGAAGGAGAAAACATTTTACCTTTTCCACTGACTGCCAAGGAACAGAATTTCAGCTTGCTGTCTGGAAAGCGCTATGTCAGATTCCTTATGGTGAGACAAGGTCTTATTCCTATATTGCCAAAAAAATTAATAGGCCGGCAGCGGTTCGGGCAGTTGGGACAGCTATTGGAAAAAATCCAATATTAATTATGGTACCTTGTCACCGGATAATCGGAAAGAACGGAGAGTTGAGAGGCTTTCGCGGCGGATTGGAAATGAAAAAACAATTACTTGAATTAGAGCGTCAATATATGGCAATAAACGAAGGATAATGGATCATTTATATCTATGCGTGAATCTAATGAATCGAGCATTTCCCTTTGGGGAATCAACCATAGGAGTAAATGAGGAGAGCAGATGAGGAACCGGATGAGAGAGCAGATATTTGCATTGATTGATCAGGATTATCAAGAGTTTTCTGCAAAGCTTTTACCTGGGGTCGATAATATCTTAGGTGTCAGGCTGCCGGAGCTTCGAAAAATGGCGAAGGATATTGCCAATGGAGACTGGCGCACCTATCTTACCAATGCTGAAAGCGAATATTTTGAGGAGATTATGCTACAGGGAATGGTCATTGGTTATGTGAAAACGGACATTGAGGAGATCCTCGCATATACAGCCGTTTTCGTACCGAAGATTGACAATTGGTCGGTATGTGACAGCTTTTGCAGCAGTCTGAAAATTACAAAGCAATACAAGGGGAGAATATGGGAATTTTTGCAGACATATTTCACATCCAAGAAAGAATATGAAATTCGTTTTGGAATTGTTATGCTTCTGCATTACTACATTGAGGATGAGTATATTGATGATGTGCTGGGGATATTGGATCGAATCAACCATGAAGCGTATTATGTGAAAATGGCGGTAGCTTGGGCCATTTCCATCTGTTATGTGAAGCATCCTAAAAAGACCATGGAGTATTTACAGGGAAATCCCCTTGATGATTTTACTTATAATAAAGCTTTGCAAAAAATCACGGAATCTTTACGCGTGGATAAGGAAACAAAAGCATTGATCCGCAGGATGAGGCGGAGATAGGATTAAGATGGAACAGGGATTTCAATTTGTTTATGATCAATTATTTTCGTACTACGGCCCGCAGGAATGGTGGCCAGCTCAGACTCCATTCGAAATGATGCTTGGAGCGATTTTGGTGCAACATACGAACTGGCACAATGCCAGTAAGGCCATTGAACAATTAAGACCTTATATGGAGCCGAAGCAAATCGAGAAGATGTCAGTGAACGAACTGGCTCAGCTTATCCGTTCAAGCGGATACTATAATAGTAAAGCAAGGCGGATTAAATCGTATATGGAATGGTTTCGTCAATATGATTATGATATTGGTAGAATCAAAAGGCAGGAACCGGGGCATTTACGGGAAGAACTGCTTCGTATTTACGGGGTTGGCAGGGAAACGGCTGATGTCATACTGTTGTACGCCTTTGATATACCTATTTTTGTCGCTGATGCTTATGCAAGAAGGATTTTTATGCGCCTTGGTTATCATATACCCAAATCCTATGATGAATTCCGAATACAGGTAGAAAAAGCACTGCCTCAAAACATCAAGCTATATAATGAATACCATGCTCTGCTGAATAAACACGCTAAAGTACATTGTAAAACAGCGGCATTATGTAAAGGGTGTCCACTACATTCAATATGTATCTATATAGACGGAAAACCTTAATGTCATGATGTTAAATCAGCCAGCTAGAAGAAATAAGGGGCTGTCCCATAAGGTGTCAGGCGTCTACCATGGCTCCAATATCCAGTGCAGATTTATGCAAGGTGATATTAGATACGGAGTTTGGTGCCTGACACTTTTGCTTTGGGACAGCCCCTTGTTCTTATGATGAAATGGTTTTATCATCCGTCTGAATAAGTGGAGTATTCAGTTCCTTCCAAGGACTTTATATAGCTAAACCGTCAGTGAAGACTGCAGCATGATGCCATTGATGGAAAACCCATTAGGATAATCGCATGCTGTAGTCCTCAAAATTGAATTGTCTGATAACCTTAATACCTTCATCGTCATTATAGGCAGCAATTGAGGGAAGATTGACACCGTTGAACATATGGTTTTTCACCATCGTATAATGGGCCATATCTGTGAAAATTAGCTTGTCTCCAGGCTTTAACGGTTCTTGAACAGAATAATCCCCGATGACATCACCGGCAAGGCATGTCATCCCGCCCAAACGATAAGTATAAGCATACTCATTAGGCTTTCCTGCCCCAATAATTTGGGGTCTGTATGGCATCTCAAGTACATCTGGCATATGGCAGGTTGCTGATGTGTCCAAGATGGCGATTGACATTCCATTTTCGACAATATCAAGAACGGTTGTTACAAGATAGCCGGTATTCAAGGCAATTGCTTCACCCGGTTCTAAATAGATGTCAACAGAGTATTTTTCTTTTAAGAATAATATGGTACGGACGAGGGTTTCGATATCATAATCTGGTCTTGTAATATGATGGCCTCCTCCTAAATTCAGCCATTTCATTCCTTTTATATATCCGCCAAATTTTTCAGCAAAGATTTTGACTGTTCTTTCCAGTGTATCAGAATTCTGTTCACACATGGTATGAAAATGTAATCCGTCAATGCCGTCCAGTTCATCCGGTCTGAAATTTTCAAGAGTGACTCCCAGCCTTGAGTTCGTATAACAAGGATCATAGAGAGGTGTCTCTATTTCAGAGTATTCAGGATTGATGCGGATTCCACATTCAATGTTTTTCTCATGATTTTTGACCTTGTCCTTAAATTTTTTCCACTGTGGAAAAGAATTGAAGACAATATGGTCTGCATAAGAGAGAATCTCATCAAATTCGCTGTCAGCATAGGCAGGTGCATATACATGAACCTCTTTGCCCATTTTTTCATAGCCAAGACGGGTCTCAAATAATGAACTGGAAGTCACACCATGCAAATATTTCCCGATTAAAGGATACTCGTAATGCATCGCAAATCCTTTTTGCGCCAAAAGAACTTTGGCACCTGTCCGTTCCTGAATAGAATTCAGAATTTCTAGATTTTTGGTAAGCAGTCTTTCATCCACCACATAACAGGGGGATGGAAGTGCGTGAAAGTCAATTTGTTTCATATTTCAGTCCCTCAATCCAAAAGTTCCGGAGCAAAGCTTTCGTGCCATGGCAATCCATTCTTATTCAGTTCTTCCATGAATGGATCCGGATCAAACTCTTCGACATTATAGACTCCAGGTTTTTGCCAGATTCCTTTCATGACAAGCATTGCGCCAATCATGGCCGGAACCCCTGTGGTATAGGAAATAGCCTGCGAACCTACTTCCTGGTAGCATTCCTGGTGGTCACAAATATTGTATACATAATAGGTTCTCGGTTTACCGTCCTTCACACCCTGAATAATACATCCAATATTTGTTTTTCCCTTTGTTCTTGGTCCAAGTGATGCCGGATCAGGTAGCAGGGCTTTTAAGAATTGCAGCGGAACGATTTCCTTTCCTTCATAAACAATTGGTTCAATGGAAGTCATTCCGACATTTTCCAAAACTTTTAAATGGGTTAAATAGCGTTCTGAGAAGGACATCCAGAATCTGATTTGTTTAATCCCGTTAATATTCTTTGAAAGGGATTCTAATTCCTCATGATACATCAAATAAATATCAGTAGGCCCGATTTCAGGCAGATCATAGACTCTTTTAACTGAAAGCGGCGAGGTCTCAACCCATTCGCCTTCTTTAAAATAACGCCCGTTTGCTGTTACTTCGCGAATGTTAATTTCCGGGTTGAAGTTTGTGGCAAAAGGATAACCATGATCACCGGCATTCACATCGACGATATCAATCGTATGAATTTCATCAAAATAGTGCTTTTGTGCATAGGCGGTAAATACACCTGTTACCCCTGGATCAAAACCGCTTCCAAGTAATGCGGTTAAGCCGGCTTCTTTAAATTTTTCTTTATAAGCCCATTGCCATTTGTATTCAAATTTAGCTGTATCAGGCGGCTCATAATTTGCCGTATCCACATAATGAACCCCTGTTGCTAGGCAGGCATCCATAATCGTTAAATCCTGATAAGGAAGTGCAACATTAATGACAACATCAGGCTTAAAGTTGTTAATTAATTCAATCACTTCTTCAGTATGATCAGCATCAACTTGAGCGGTTTGAATGATTGTTTTTCCGCCGCTTAATTTATCTTTTAATGCATCACATTTTGATTTTGTCCGGCTTGCAATGCAAATTTCTTCAAAAATATCAGGATTTTGGCAACATTTATGCA
>NZ_CAMLDX010000100.1 GCF_946478885.1 uncultured Bacillus sp.
CTCTCTTACAACAATTTTTGGAAAATCAAACGGCTCCGTCATAATATTTAAATCACCCCGGGTAACAGCCTGATAATTAGGGCTGACAAAAAATGAAATCGTTCCATCAGGCTCCCATAAGGCTAGCGAAAGTTTTTTAAGATCATCTATCTTTTCTTTTCTGGCTTCTGATAATATGTAATCCACTGATATTCTTGCCTTCGTTAAGTTTTTATAAATAAATTGCCCATTTTTAATTAATGGGAATGGATTAGGCAAAACGAATTTCCTTAAATATTTTGATTTTAATACTATGAAAACACTTGATACATATAAAATGACGAGTACACCCATCGTGATCATAGATCCTTTTAAGCCTAATTTTTCGTCAGACAAAGGGTGGGCGATTATGTTACCAATGACTACAGCAATCGCAAAATCGAGCAAATTCAGCTGCGAAATGGATCGCTGTCCCATTAATTTTGCCATGATAAGCATAAAAAAATAGCCTACTACCGCCCTTAAAACCCATTGCATTGTCGTAAGTGTTTCTTGACCATGAAAAAAGTCCATTTGACCTTCTCCCTTCGAACATAAATTAATGATAAAGACTTGGATAATATGCCCAAAAAGTAATAGTTTGATTACCTGCTTAATCAGACTGTTGGAACAGAGGTATATAAAAGTTTAAAATAAATTAAGAACGGTGTAATTCCTGTTTGTTTTACAAGAAAAAGAAGGATCTTGTTATGCAACAAAATGGCCCGATTGCTGAGGATCACTGAGTATACAGTGTTATCTCATTAGAGGTTGTTTTTCAGTTCAGGTATATGTTTAATCAGTTCGAGTCAGGTATTCATTTTTTTCGAGAAGGTGGTTTAATCTAAACGAAATATTCAATCTGGTAAATTCCATGTCATTCATTGGTAAATACATTGTCAATCGGTGGTAAAAATTATGTCACTACTGGTACATTTCGATGGCAGTAATCACCTTTTCTTACATGACTCTTCAGCTGTTCAGGAGATTCAATTTCCTTCATATCCATTTGATAAAGAGTGATGATTTTTGCATATGCATTTCGTATTGATCTCGTAATTTTTCATCCTTATAAAAATTTATGCCATTGCTCGAATCGAACAGTATTCCTTCTTCTTTCTTTTTAAGCCTTTGAATTTAATGTAAATAGTTGATCGGAATAATCCTCAATGGACTATTCCTTTGCTGTTGAATGAATATAGATGCCTATCAGAACTTCAGCCTTTAATTTCTCATAATCCGGCTTCTTCTGAAACGTCCATCGTTTTTCTTTTGCATTGTCTACCGATGCAAACGCAAAGTAGCTTACATTTCCTTTTTCTGGTCCAAATGCTTTCTTAATAGCAGGTTTCACTTCCTTTTGGACCCCTTCATTCAGAGCCTTAAATAAATAATTGTTGTATGGTTTGCAGTTTGTTTTTCCTTTAGAAGTTGAATCCAACTCACATGAAATTTCGGCAACCCATCCCTTCTCTCTATCTTTTACCTTTACAGTAATATAAGTGGGTGCTTTTTCCGGCTCCTCTGGAATGACTTCAAAGCCTGTAATCTGAACAATGTCACCATAGGTATCTTTCACATATCTAATTAGAGCAATAAGGATTGCTATCCGGCATGCAAATAATACTTGGAGTTTTGGACCCTGGTGGTCCCAAGATGGAGGATGGTGAGGGCAAGCCTACATTCGTAAAAACTCCAAAGCTGTACTTAAACCATAAAGGCTTATGGCATCTAAAGTTAATTGGTTACACAATGAAGCTGGTTATATTCGACAGATCGATCTCATGACTTTTGAATGCAGTTTGTACTGTTGATTTGGAATAAAGTTCGATAATTTATAAAAAAGATTGATCATTTAAAACAAAGTTTGATAAAACTCTGTATTAATATGGGGTTTTTCTTTTGACCCTTAAACTTCAGCTGTATTCAATTAAAGGGCCATTTAATTGAATAACTTACTAAGATTGTTAATGGGTGAACTTAAACGAACTGGCAGGTTAGTTAAGGATTGGCTGTAGTTATTACTAGACAATTAAATGATACGTTTTCTTGAACTAAGAAAAAACCTCTCTTAATTCCATTTAATTAAGGAATTTCACGAGAGGTTTGTTCTATATGTTGCTCTTCGAAAAATATTTCTGAGTATCTTCACGTATTTGTTTAGGTAAGACACGATCAAGCTCTTCATTTAACCATGAAAGTGTTTTACTACGCAAGTAATCACGCATTTTTTCTTCCGCAGAGAGCATAACTAAATTGATGGTGCAAGAGGAGGGAGCTGAACAGCAGTTTTCTCTATACAAATAACCATTATCTTTAATATTTTTACATTGAAAAATAGGCTTAGGACCTTCAACTGCTTCAATTACATCCCAAAAGGAAATATCTTCTGGAGACTTAGATAACCTATATCCTCCCTTTACACCAGGGACAGAACTTACAATACCAGCCTTAGACAATTTACCGAAAACTTTAGAAAGAAATGTCTCAGAAAGTCCTTGGAATTCTGCCAAATCCTTTATCCCAACACTTTCCTTGGAAGGAACTTCAATTAAATAAACCAGACAATGTAAAGCATATTCAACTCCGACACTATACTGCATATAAACTCACCTGCCTCTGATTTTAAAGGTTATCAAATTGTATCTTAGGAGTATTTAGAGTGTTAGTCAAATAAAAAAATCTTATTTGGTAAATTTAATATTTTGACAAAAATAATTATAGCCGTTATATTATAGACAGAGTTAATCGACGATTAATTTAGTCTTTAATTTTAACCTAAAATTCATTATAAAGGAGAAATACAAATGAACAAAACACTTATCATTAACGCACATCCAAAAATAGATGATACTTCATCAGCTAGCTTGCAGGTTTTTAACCACTTTTTGAAAGCTTATAAAAAATTAATTCCAGATAGCGAAGGAATTGAACAGATTAACTTGTACAGTGATGTAGTGCCTATGATAGATAAAACGGTGTTAAGTGCATGGGAAAAACAACGAAAAGAACAGGAGCTAACTAGTCAAGAACAAAAAATAACGGAGCGTATGTCCGAAATCTTACAACAATTTAAAAGTGCAAATACGTATGTCATCGTTTTACCCTTGCATAATTTTAATATTCCATCAAAGTTAAAAGATTATATGGACAATATCATGATCGCACGTGAAACTTTTAAATATACTGAAAATGGGTCAGTGGGACTACTTAAAGACGGACGAAGAATGCTGATCATACAAGCAAGTGGAGCAATCTATTCAAATGATGATTGGTATACAGAAGTTGAATACTCTCATAAATACCTGAAGTCAATGTTCAATTTCCTTGGTATTGAAGATTATCAAATCATTCGGGCACAAGGGACTGCTTTACTAGAACCAAATGAAGTATTACAAAAAGCATTTAAAGAAGCTGAAGAAGCTGCTTCAAGATTAGCACCTAAATAAATACAATCTTAATGGAAAGGAAAAGGCATGAAATTATTGTTGCAGGGAAGTCTGGAGTAATTGTTCACTTCTTCCTAAATTAATACAAAACGGGAATAAGTATTTCGACTCCAGGTAATCATTTAAGTACTATTCAAATCAATTATTTATTGGATAAACTTTCTAAGGAGGAAATTAAATTGGCACAACGAATTGATTATTTCAATGTAGCACCAGAGGCACTTAACATCATGGTGGAAATGGAAAAGTATACGAAAACTACAGGTATAGACCGTAAACTTCGTGAGCTTATTAAAATTCGTGCTTCTCAAATTAACGGCTGTGCATATTGTTTGAATATGCACACAGCAGATGCTCGGAAAATGGGTGAAACAGAACAAAGAATATATTGTATTAGTGCTTGGGAAGAGTGTGAATTCTACACAGAAGCAGAAAAAGTAGCTTTAGAGTTGACAGAGTATGTGACATTAATCCCGACAAAACGTGTGCCAGATGAGCTTTATCAACGAGTACGTAAACACTATGACGAAAAACAGTATGTTGACCTTGTTCTAATAATTAATCAAATTAACAGTTGGAATAGAATTTCTATTGCAATGGGGAATACAGCAACTGAAAAATAATTATTTTCAACGAATATCTTATGTGTGTTCGTCTTAGGGGGTAGACAAAAGGCATCCAAATGAACCAATTTGGATGCTTTTTTCCATTTTGTGCTTATATAGAGCATAATTTGAAGTTCTTTTAAGTTTTTCGATCTTCAACAATCGGGCGCGTTCGTGTAATAAGCTCAATAGCTTCTTGCTAACGATCCGTTTATTAGAAGAAAAACACCCTGGGTACCAAAAAGGTGCCGATATCGATATTATTTTATATTGTCGATATAATTCTCTCCTCAAGATACTCTTCCACACTTAGACTTACCGCCAATTTAGTGCTACCGATTGTATGTATTGTGATTTCCATTCACTTTGCGACACTAAAAAAGATCGAAATCTTTATGTTGCCTGCTCCCAATTATAAACATAGTTTAGAGAAGGGTCTAATCACAAATATGTAAAAATTTGCTGAGGAAATTTGGGATCAAAACATATAGGGAAGGCACTTTTTATCATTTACAATAAAAATGATAAAGCAGTATAAAGAAATAGTCCTTTTCATTGGATAAGAGAGTTCATTATTTGTTATATGTCTCAAGTCAAAAATTTAGAAAGGGAATTTATATGAAATTAATCGCAATTGATTTAGATGGTACTTTACTTTCAACAGATTGTTCGATTAGCCGGGAAAACACTCAAGCAATTAGAGAGGCACAAAAACAAGGCCATATTATTGTTATTTCCTCTGGACGTTCTTTTCAAGACACGAGACAAATTCTTCAAAATGCTGATTTAGTGTGCCCTTTTATCGCAGGTAATGGTGCAATTTCATTCCATAATGGGGAAATAATTCATAAATTTATTTTGGAGGAAAAAGTTGTTCTGGAAATCATTGAAACTTTAGAAAAACACAACTGCTATTACGAAATCAACTCAAAAAATGGCACTCTAATAAAACGTGATGGCAGAAGTCTGTTAACTAATGAGATTATGAATACGCAAGAACCATTTTGTGATATTACTGAAGAATGGGCACTAAATGAGATTGAGCTTCAATATAATCAATTCGGTCTGATCCCTGTTCCTCATTATAGAAATTTAGATTTCGCTCAATTAGAAGTATATAAAATATTTATTCTTTCCTTTAATAGAAATACGCTTACTACACTGCGAGAAACATTAAGCAGAAGAAATGATATATCAGTCACATCATCCGGTGTGGAAAAAATTGATATTGGCCACATCAAAACAAGCAAAGGAAATGGATTAAAAATTGTTGCGAACTACATGGGAATTCCTCTCGAAAATACAGTTGCCATAGGTGACAACCTAAATGACCTTTCAATGTTTGATATTGCCGGAACGAGTATTGCAATGGGAAATGCCGTAGCTGAGCTAAAAAAGAAAGGTACTTATATAACCAAGGATCATGACGAAAACGGAATAGCATTTGCTTTTCAAAATTACATTTTAAAATAATCTTTAGAATTTGATAGGAAATGAAACATCCAGCCTAAGTTACTGCAAAAATAGGAAATTACGGAAAAAATAAATATATGCTGGGTATTTTGTGGTAAAAGTTTTTGTTTGAAAAGCACGTGACTTTTTTTGAAAAAAAGAATTGTGCTTTTTTTGTGTTTAAATGATCAGGGAATCTTGGAATAGATAAAAGTAAACGATATGTTGGAGAACCAAACTAACCTTTTCAATCTATCAGACTATATATATTGGAGGAAACAATATGCATTCCGGATTTGGACAGAATATGAATGATATGTCTCTATTAATTCCCGACTTCCTGGCTGTCACTCAAAAAGCAGCAGTTGCAGCTTATCCCTGGGTGGGGAAAATAAATAAGATGGAAGCTGATGGTGCGGGAACGGAAGCAATGCGGATCTGTTTAAATAGAATAAACATGAAAGGGACTATAGTGATCGGTGAAGGTGAGATGGATGAAGCACCAATGCTGTTTATTGGTGAAAAATTAGGCACAGGCGCAGGACTTGAAATTGATATTGCCGTAGATCCTGTTGAGGGAACAACTTTAATGGCAAAGGGACAAAACAATGCCATAGCTGTTATTGCAGCTGCTCCCAAAGGCAGCTTACTTCATGCTCCAGACATGTATATGCAAAAAATGGCTGTAGGTGCGCAAGCGAAAGGCTACATTGATATTGAAGCACCTTTCACTGATAATTTGAAGTCTGTTGCAAAGGCTGTTGGAAAAAGCGTAAAAGATTTAATCGTTATGATTCAGGACCGGCCGCGCCACCAAAAGTATATACAACAAGTGATAGAATTGGGTGCAAGAGTTGCGTTATTTTCGGATGGAGATGTTCCGATTGCTATTGCTGCTGCAATTGAGGAGATGAAAGTAGATATTTTTGTTGGAACAGGAGGAGCCCCGGAAGGCGTAGTTGCTGCAGTGGGGGTAAAAAGTTTGGGCGGTGATTTTCAAGCCAAACTACTTCCACAAAATAGAGAGGAATATGATCGTTGCAGAGCGATGGGAATTGAAAATCCAGATAGAGTATTAAGAATGAATGACTTGGTAAAATCAGATGATTGTTTATTTGCAGCCTCAGGGATTACGGACGGCATTCTTTTAAAAGGAGTGACAGAGAATAAGGCAGGAGCACTAATTTCTCACTCTTTTGTAACTAGTATGAAAGATAAACATTGTCAATTTATTAAAGCCTATCATTGGTGAGATAATGGTGTTATTAAAGACTAAAGGGGAAGAAAGAATGGTAGATTCAGTAGTATTTGATTTAGATGACACGTTATATGATCAATTACTGCCTTTTAAAAATGCTTTTGAAATGAAGTTTAAACAATTGTCACATGTCTCTGTCGAAAAGCTTTATATTTCCAGTCGTAAACATAGCGATGCTATGTTTGATAAGAGTGAAGATGGTACCATTTCTTTATTAGAACTTCATACGTACCGTATTATCGCTGCATGTAAGGAGTTTGGTATTGAAATCAGTCATGCCGAGGCTGAAGAATTCCAGGAAATCTATCAAAATGAGCAGCAAAAAATTGCACTTTTCCCTGATATAATTAAACTTTTAGATTTGCTGTTAAATAGAAATATACAGTTGGCCATTCTAACAAACGGTCCTTTTCAACATCAACTTATGAAAATAAAACAATTACAGCTGATGGAATGGATTCCTAAAGAAAACCTTTTTATATCTGAAGCGATTGGGAGTGCTAAACCTAACCCGAATGCTTTTCTTTTTGTGGAGAAGAAGCTGAATTTAACTAAAAGTAAAACAGTGTATATTGGGGACTCTTTTCATAAAGATATCGTTGGGGCAAGACAGGTTGGATGGAAAACAATATGGATGAACCACCGGAAAAAACCAGTAAATATTTCTTCAGCTTTCGCGCATAAAATTATTTACAGCCCACAGGAACTTCTTAGTGATAAGGTATTTAGGATTTAATCACAATAATGTGCAAAGATATTGTGAAAATTCGTGATGAAAACGTATACATTGTTAGCGTTTTATGATTTAAAATAAAAACATAGAAGGGAAGTGAATGCATTGCAGCTAGATGAGAGGTCAACGACTTTACTTAAAGAGATACTTATGACACCTGGAATTAAAATCTCTGATTTGCAGAAGAAGCAAAATATTTCCCGCTATCAAGTTAACTACAGCTTAAATAAAATCGATGATTGGTTATCTAGTAACCAAATGCCCCCTTTACAAAAAGGCCGGAAAGCGGGAATTTCTGTAGATCAGGTTGTTCGAGAGACATTCCCGGAATTGATCCGGGACACTTCTTCCTATGATTATGTCATATCAGAAACACAAAGAAAAAAGTTAATTATTTTAATGCTTTTAATTCGGGAAGAGCCATTTTCATTATTCCATATTTCATCTGCCCTAAAAGTAAGCCGTAATACGATCCTAAACGATTTGAAAGGTGCAGGAGAAATTGCTAAACAGTCCGGTTTAACACTAAATTACACGAGAAAAGACGGCTACTTTATTGATGGAGACGAACTTAAGAAAAGACAATTAATTATTGCTCTAGTTGATCAAATGTTGAGAACCCCGAATGGATACCTTTGGTTTATAGAGATTTTAGGATTAAAAGAAGAAGAAATACAAGAGATTAGGCATCGGCTTGAAAAAATAGAACAGCGTTTAAAAATTCGTTTTACCGACGAAAATCTAAAAGATCTTCCTATTACATTAGCAGTTTTAATACGCAGAATCCGCCAAAAGAAACCTTTGGAAACCTATTTTCATGATTTGCTTCAAACAGAAGAATTCAAGGCTGTTGATGAGCTATTAATGGATCAACATGAATTTGATGAGAAGGAATTATTATTTGTCACTTTACAACTAATGTCTTCCAGCATATATTCAGTAGAAGTTCCTAGAGAAAAAGGTGTTGCAGGATTAATTGATGGAATTGTTGGAATGCTAAATAGTTTTGAAAAACTGGCATGCGTAAGCTTTCAGGAAAAAGATGAACTCGTGAACCAGTTATACCAGCATTTAAGACCCGCCTATTATCGAATGAAATATCAACTTATGGTAGATAATCCGCTTGTTGACTCAGTGATAGGAGAGCATGGTGAATTACATCATCTGATTAAAAAGTCTTTAGTACCGCTGGAAGAGATTTTAGGTTTTAAGATTCATGAAAATGAATGCACTTACTTAACAATGCTGATAGGTTCATGGCTGCTTCGCCAAGGTGATGAAATATCTAATAAGAAAATGGCGATTGTTGTTTGTCCAAACGGTATCTCAGTCTCGAAACTATTATACGAAACCTTGCGCGGCTTATTTCCGGAAATTGTCTTTTTAGATCATATTTCATTACGGAGTTTTGTAAATTATCCTTTAGAATATGATATTGTTTTTTCTACGACCTTTTTAAGAACAGAGAAAAAGTTGTTTTTAGTGAAACCTCTGCTGTCAAATGATGAGAAATATCGTTTGAAAGTAAGAGTGTATCAAGAATTAAATGGATTTAATCCCGCTAATATAAATCTGGATGAATTAATCGAGGTCATTGTCCAGGCTGCATCTATTAAAGATAAAGACTTCCTGCACAAGACTTTACAGGAATATTTCCTTGAAAAGCAATCAAATATTGTTATTCCTGAGATATCAGGCAAGAAACCATCGTTAGCAGAAGTAATCTCAGAGGATGCCGTTGTATTAGGCAAAAAGGCAGCGACATGGCAAGAAGCAATTCGTATGGCATCAGCGCCATTGCTGGATTCAATGTCGATCAAGCCGCAATATGTAGAAACAATGATTAACATGTTTGAAAATACCGAACCGTATATCATCATTGCACCTAGAGTAGCAATCCCGCATGCAAGTCCAGAAGATGGAGTTACCCGGCTTTCAATGAGTCTGTTGAGGATAGATGAAGATGTTGATTTTGGCGGAAGTCCAGTGAGAATCTTCATTGTCATTGCTGCAATCGACAGAAGCACGCATTTAAAAGCGCTAATGCAGCTTAATGACTTACTCAGCGAACCGCAAAATATTGATAAAATGCTCGCTGCACAGCAAAAATATGAAATTTTATCCTTAATAAAGGAAATCTCACAAACTGCATGAAAAACGCAGGTTTGAAAGGGGTGATGCTGGCTAAGCATAAGCATCAAATTACGGATTTGTTACATGGTGAAAGTGAAATAAATTAAAAATATAATGAGTGTTAAATATTGAGGTGATTCAGTAATGGATTTGGTAGCAGATTTATTTACGCGGCTATTTAATCAGGATTTGATTTTAACAGATTTTGATTGCTCAACAAAGTATGAGTTTTTTGAGCGGATTTCCAGTTTCTTGCTGGAAAGAGATTATGTAACAGACAATTTCAAAGAAGGACTAGTTAAACGTGAGGAAAAATATCCCACAGGTCTAAGAACTGAGCCCTATCATGTAGCGATTCCGCATGCGGATCCGGAAAATATTGTTAAACCGTTTATTGCGGCGATAAGGCCAAAACAACCGATAGAATTTTTAGAAATGGCAACTGATGATCAAACGGTTAATGCTCAGCTTATCTTTGTCTTGGGATTAAAACGTTCAGAGAATCAGGCACCTCTTTTACAAAAATTAATTGATATGTTTATGAATAAAGAGGTTATGGATCAGCTGCTTGTTGAAACAGATACAGTGCAAATTCTCTCGATTTTAGAAAAGAATATTGCATAAAATGGCAAGATAAATAAACTTAGATCATCTTGCCAAAATAACGTGTACTATTATATATCTATTCTGTCAATTATATATATAAACCCAATTATATTATATATAAAAACTTCATATATTACAATCTTTTTTATTAAGAAGAACCACATCTCTGTTTATAGGGACGGGATAATAAATGATTTATACTGTAACGCTTAATACTGCTATTGATCGTATTTTGCATATTCAAGGTGAATTAACACGAAAACATAATAATAAGATTAAAGATGTAACGTTTGATATTGGCGGAAAGGCTACACATGTTTCAGTCGTCCTATCCAGCCTGTCTATTCCAAATATTGCGACAGGAATTGTAGGATCTGTTAACAAAGATATTTTAATAGGATTAATGGGGAAGAAAGGTGTTACTTGTGAATTTATCCAGCAAGAAGGAAATTCAACCAGGGAAAGTTTAGTTCTGATTGATGAAACCGGAAAAGGCAGTTATATGATTACTGAAAAAGGGTTCGAAATCAAGGATGAAACATTTGAAAAATTACTTAAGAAACTAGAAAACTCCGTTAAGGAAAACGATATCGTTGTGTTTGCTGGAAGCCCGCCAGCAGGGATTACTATAGAAAAATATACGCAGCTCCTAGAAACAGTAAAAGATAAAAAAGGCAGACTAATTGTTGATGCTTCCGGTAATTATTTGAAAGCAGCTGTGAAGTTAAAACCAACGCTCATTAAGCCAAATGAATTTGAATTTCAGGAATTGGTTGGTAAACAATTAGACAAAATTTCTGATTATGAACAGGAAATAAAGAATTTGCTCGATTCGGGAATTGAATATGTTGTCATTTCATTAGGCAAAAGAGGAAGTTTAGTCGGCTATCAGCAAAGTATTTATCAAGTCACTCCGCCAAAAGTGAAAGAAATTAATGATACAGGCTGTGGTGATGTATTTGTAGGCGGTATAACAGCTAAATTAAGTGAAAATCGTCCTATCGAAGAAATATTTCGTTTTGCTTCTGCTTTGGGTGCATCAAAAGCAACCCGGCAAAGTAGTTCAGATTTTTCGTTATCACAAGCAAAAAACTGGGAAAAAGAAGTAAAAATAAACTTCATTAAGGGTGATGAATAATGTTATTTTATGAAGAACGCAAAGACTTATGTGAAGTAACAAAAACGATGTTTGATCGCTTTAATACAAATGCTGCTGGCGGCAATATTAGTGTAAGAGTAAGTGAAGATCGTTTTATTATGACCCCGACACTTATGTCGCAGGAAAAATTCTGCCGTTTAAATCCAGAGGATATCATTGTTATTGATAAAGAAGGTACAGTTTACGAAGGTAATGGAAAAGTTACCCGTGAATTTAATATGCATGTAGCCGTTTTTGATACTCTGCCTGATGTAGGTGCTATTGTTCATGCCCACCCGAAAGAATCAATGGTATTTGCCTCTCTGGGAATGGATCTGCCTCTTTTAACAGAGTCAGTTCGTAAATTAGGTGAAGTAAAAACATTAGACTTTGCACCTGCAACAAGTCTTGAATTAGCACAAATTGTAAAAGAGTACATGGAAACAAGAAGAGGAGATGCATTACCAATCGCTGCTTTACTTCGTGAACATGGTATTGTTGTTGCCGATAAAACATTACGGAAAGCATATGATATGCTTGAACGTATCGAATACAATGCATATGTGAATATTCAGGCGAAAATTTTTGAAGCACTGGGAGTCTATAATCCTAACAAACATAGAGAAGAACAAAAGGCTTTTACTTATAATTTAGTAGAGTAGACTAAAGTATGTTTCTATATGAAAAAGGGAGAGGTATGAGGTGACCCCCAAAAGTTAGAGTTTTATATGAAGCTACTAATTGGCTGGTATGAATACGGAATTGGACCGGACTCATGCCTGCCAATTTTTG
>NZ_CAMLDX010000101.1 GCF_946478885.1 uncultured Bacillus sp.
TGAATAATAAAAAAAGGAAAAAAAATCAATGATGTATGGAAAAGTGGATGGATGCTTCTCACTTTTCTCTCTGTCTTGAATATTTAACAAGTATTTGCATAATTCAATGGATGTTTGCGCAATTTAATTGTACATATAGGCCGAGGGAGGGATAGGGAATTGCCATACCACAAAAATAAGCAGCAGGCCTTTCAAGCTGCACAACAGGGCGTAGAGGATGCTGAAGAAATATTTTATGAAATCGTCCAAGATTCAGCAAGCTATGGTCATCAGTTGAAGCATTTAAAGCAAGAAGTAAATGAGGCCTTTCAGCAAATCGAAAATGCTATGGAAGTTGCAACAGAACATCAGCGGGTTCAACTGCAGCAGTTTCAAAATGATTTACGAAAAATGGTAGATGAGGTCAATTCAACATTTTGATAAGCTAATTTGTAAAAATACACAGGTGGGATTTGCAAATGAATAAAAATGACGGGAAAGATATGCGTAAGAATGCACCAAAAGTATCTGGACAACCGGAGCCGTTAAGCGGCTCCCATAAAGTTAAAAATCGAAATCATACAAGACAAAAGAATAAATCGCATCATGATATGTAAAAAAAGAGAAAAACTGCTGGTTGTTGAATCCAGCAGTTTTTTGCTTTTCTGTGCTGACATAAATGTGTATTTCAATTCACATTGCATAACGTAATCATGAATGTACAGCTAGTTTATCATAACCCTCGTTGAATATATCCATCTTTCCATTTGTCTTCAAGTACTTTTACAAGGCTTTTAATAGAGCATTCTCATAACGGAATGCTCCTTTTAGCTTTATAAAATCATTCTTTCAACACAAAACTCATTTAATCGAGACCAAGGCTCCGATTAAAAACTGCACTTCTTCATCTGTCATAGTTCTTAAATCAACATAAATTTCATCATTTTGGATCCTGACGACAATTGCAGGAGAATAACGATTTCTTAAAGCATTTGCAACATAAGAGGATGAAAGCTGTTTATGCTTGAGAACCGCTGTATAAGTAGGCAACTTAACCTCAGGCATTGTCCCTCCACCTACTCTGCTTGTACTTTCCTTTATCATCGTATAATATAAATCCGTTTCTTTAATCAAGCTAGTCAGGAACCGCTCCGTTCGTTTCATAATTTCTTCCTTAGTTGCTAATAAATCACGTATAACTGGAATTTTCTGTAGTTCGTCTTTCCCTTTGGCATAATGCATCAAGGTACCTTCCAAAGCCGCAAGCGTCATTTTATCAACACGCAGCACACGGGCCAGCTGATGCTTTTTTAGTATCTCAATTAAATGTTTTTTTCCAGCAATAATTCCAGCCTGGGGACCGCCCAAAAGTTTGTCTCCGCTAAAGGATACAAGGTCTGCTCCCATCTGAAGCACTTCTCCCACTACTGGTTCATCGCCTATCCCATATTTTCGAAAATCATACAGTACCCCACTGCCTAGGTCCTCATAAAAAATAATATCATCATGCTTTCCAGCCAATTCAGTCAAATCTTTGCTTTCTACACTTTCTGTAAAGCCAATTACCTTAAAATTACTGGAATGTACTTTCAAAATCATTCTTGTTTCTTCATTAATTGCTTTTTCGTAGTCAAAGAGATGCGTTTTATTCGTTGTTCCGACTTCAACTAGCTTTGCGCCGCTCTCTTCCATAATTGCCGATATCCTGAAGGAACCGCCTATTTCCACAAGTTGCCCTCTTGATACAATTACTTCTTTATCAATAGCTAAGGCACGTAACACTAGATAAACAGCTGCAGCATTATTATTCACAACCATAGCTGCCTCCGCACCTGTTATTCTTTTTAGCAACTCTTCCACGTGTACATGCCTCGAACCTCGTTCCCCTTCAATTAATTTGAATTCTAGATTGGAATATTGCTGGGCAACTTCAGAAACATGTTTGACCGTTTCATCACTTAGACGTGCTCTTCCTAAATTGGTATGAAGAATGATACCTGTGGCATTGATAACCTTTTTTAAAGTATAACTAAACTGGCTATTAACTGTGCATTCTATTTGAGTAAAAAGTTCGTTAATAAATGCCTTATCCCCCGGATCCGGGCCAGTCCATTTATTTTGTAACAGTAATTCTCTTACGCCATTTAACACGTCAACTGAAATACTTGTCAAATGTTCCTGATCTATTTCATATGTCTTCATTAAAAATGTAAACCGTTCATTTTTCTGCAGTTCATGAACGGGAGGCAATGCTCGTAATAGATGCTTCATCGTTGAAAACCTCCATAGTTAATTCACTTATTTATTATATCATCTTTCACTTATTGGAAACTCTAGCATACCTTAAATTGTATTAAGGGGGATTAAAGAAAAATGATATACGGAAATAAGGAACATTTGCTCAAAATGGAGGAAATCGATCAGTGGCTTGAAGATTTTTTTTTAGATCCGTTGACATCCTATTTAGATGAGTCTGAATTTCGGATTGACTTATTTGAAACAGCTGAAGAGTTTATTGTGGAAGCATTGCTCCCTTCCTGTCGGTCCCAAGATATAGATATACAATTGGGACAAAACAGTATTACAATTGAAGCACATTGGGGGAATAATGAAAAAGACATAAAACAAAGAACCATTTCTTTCCCCTTCCCTGTAATAGATTATAAAGTTACTGCTGGTTTTCAAGAGGATGTTCTGGAAATATATATTTTCAAACATAAATTTTGCTTAGAAAAATTACAAAAGGTCCCAATTGACATAACAAAAATCTAGCAGAGACAAATGATCAGTTTTTATGTCGCTGTTAAACCTTCACAATATATCCCATCTCTCACACTCTCTTTCCCCATCTTGTTATATGTGCTTTTCGTCAAAAAAACTTGTATACTAAGATTGGAGGTGATTAATGTGAGTGAGCAAGAAAAAATCCGCCTTACTTCATTATCAAGCAAAGCTGGTTGAGGCTGTAAGATTGGTCCAGAGGACTTAGCGCAAGTTTTGCGCTTATTGCCAGAACAAGAAAAAGTTCCAGAATTGCTGGTTGGTCATGAGACATCTGATGATGCCGGGGTATATCAGCTTACAGACTCCATTGCTTTAATACAGACCATTGATTATTTTACTCCTGTTGTAGATGATCCATATATGTTTGGTCAAATTGCAGCTGCAAATGCATTGAGTGACGTGTACGCTATGGGAGGAACGCCAAAAACCGTTTTAAATATAGTTGGTTATCCGGTGAAGAAATTGGGCAGTGAAATGCTGGCTGAAATTTTGCGCGGTGGAGCTAATAAAGTAAAGGAAGCCGGAGCGGTCTTAGTCGGTGGTCATTCGATCGATGACCAGGAACCAAAATATGGTTTATCTGTTACCGGAATCGTACATCCGGATAAAGTATGGCGAAATGTCGGTGCTGTTCCTGGAAATGTTCTAGTTTTAACAAAACCGATTGGTGTCGGTATTCTTACAACAGGAATAAAGCGCTGTGTAGTTACTCCTGAGCAGGAAAAAAATGTAACAGAAGCTATGGCATTATTAAATAAAAATGCAGCTGACGTACTTTCTTCCTATACTCCAAGCGCAGTTACAGATGTAACTGGATTTGGTTTGCTGGGTCATGCAAGTGAAATGGCGCGCGGTAGTCACGTTAGTCTCATCATTCATTTTAAAAAAGTTCCAGTACTCGATGGTGCTTTAGAATTAGCCAGACAAGGAGTTGTCCCAGGAGGTTCAAAATCGAATCATAGATGGCTTAAGCAGGATGTTGATTATCAAGACATTGCTGAAGAAGAGCAGTTGCTATTATGTGATGCTATTACTTCAGGGGGCTTGCTGATTGCATTGAATCCTTCTGATGCTGAAAAATATGTCCAAGCACTAAAAGAAGCCGGACAGGATTCCTGGATTATTGGTGAAGTAGTTGAAAAGCAAGAAAAGTTAATTACTGTTAACAGGTAAAGATAAGTCTCCCTTAACTTTACCTGTTTCATACACAAAACAACCTTACCTATGAAGAAAGTTAAAACGAAAATACATTGACTAGATGGCATGAAGTGATTATAATTAATTATTGTCATCAACTGTCCCAGTAGCTCAGCAGGATAGAGCAACAGTTTCCTAAACTGTAGGTCGGAGGTTCGAATCCTCTCTGGGACGTATTAGAAAGCTTGATATATCAGGCTTTCTTTTTATTTCCTACAAATCAAACTTTGCAAAAAATCACAAATTGGGGTTGAAATAGGACAGGCTTTATTTTTTAAAACAAATTCACTTCCCTATTTGCCCAAACTGATTGAAAAGCATATCCCTTCCATATTTGTTTTAATCTTTAGATATCACCCTTAACGTTCCGGCTCAGTTTTCAAAAAAGCCCCTCTCTACTGAGTAGAAAGGGATCTGGAAAGAAAGAAGTTTGGGAACTCCATGCTAATATCATATCCACTTATTACCATATATTCAAGTTATACAAAAAAGCCCTATATAACATAGGGTCTTAGAAAGTTCTATCCGTTGTCTACTTAATGTATATTCAAGTTCAATTTAAAAATTCATGATGATTGAAATTAAATAAGCCAGATATACTATAAATGTATTTTTAAGGGAGAGCAGCAATGAAGTAAACTAATCAAAAAAGTGTATTAAGCAAATTCGAGTATATATATCCATCTTTCGAGAGCCCCATCATTCATAGAGAAATTCATGGGGAAAAATATTTAACAAAAATAAAAAAGCCATAATAAAATTATGACTTTTAAAATACTTCACGATTAAAAACTTGTTGTAGTTATATATCAAGACAAATTGCCGCGGTAGTATCTTTAAAACCTAAACGACGTATGCCCTACCTCTCATACATCCTTACGACTCCTTAGTCGATCCAGTGTGATTAGTTCTCAATTAAGAGTTAAGAACGCCAAAAAATTTATTTCATCTATGATAATTCAAGTTCGTTCGATAAGTGTTATTACATCATACCACACTAGACAAATAAAAGAAAGTTATTTTGAAACATATTTTTTTCAGCAAAACAAAAGAGTCCATTTCTGAGCTTTCATTAATAAAGTATTTAATTCGTCTTTTATTAGACACGAACTGCAATAATAGAAGAAGCTATTAGTTTGTTTGTAAAAATCACATTCTTAGTAGTGGTGACATATTCACATATTCGTCAGTCCACCGTTATTTACGTAAAATAAAAAAAGCGCACGGAGGATGCTTTAACATCCAAACCGAGCGCGCGAAGGAAAATTCATTGAGAAATTTCCTCGACTGATATGAGTAATTTAATTATAGAGAAAAGGATCGATATTGTCAACGTTAGTTTCGCTTCGCTAATGCAATCGAACATATATTTGTTGTTGAACAATACTCCACAAGAACGGTGTTAAGATGGAAATATAATAATCCTATTTTTGATAGGACTACGGAATATCTTAACGCAAAGTATCTTGCATCGGCGACCAATTATTCACCTTAGCCGGAGATAAATGTGCGAAAATTACATCCAGTAATATGATCCTATCTAAATTTATAAGTAATTCGTATCGAAAATGTACACTTTTTTACCGATATCCCTTACATTCATTCGTACATTCGTCTAAAATTATCCTACCTACTAACGCGAGAATTACTAATAGAGGTACAGTCCCGAAAATGCGGATTTACAACGATAAGAGTTTTGAGACAAGTCATACGGGATACTATTAAGCTTTATTTCCCATATTATTGACTTTACCCCAATAGGGTTTACTCTATTGAGATTGTGAATGTTATGATAACTGGATTGTATACACTATTCATGTCAAGAGCTATCTTTTTGGATGGCTTTTTTTGTCAATATTTTTTATGAATTGTCATAAAGATTTCATTTTTGAAGACTATGATGTAAATAATAAATCAGTTAAAGGTGGAATTTAAAATGCAAGAAGGATTAGAACGGATGAAATTTGTTTTTTCAGGTATCGGTGCATTAGTGGTTTTCGGAGTAGTTTTATCATTAGGAAGTTTATTTTAAAGAAAAAGACTAACATGTTCCAGAATGTCAGCCTTTGCCTTTGTCGAAAATGATTAAATGTTTGCGTGGTCGAAGTAAATTATAACATAAGCTAAGAACCGTATGGTACTTAGCTTTTATTAAATTAGCGTATATTTTCCGCGTTTTTCTGCCGGAACCCCTAATAGTTAGAATAGCCGTTGTAATCTCGTACCTGGTTAAGTTATAATGATAGCGTAATACATACGGTACGCTTTTTAGGAACGCATGAAATTAAACGTATGTTAGATTATGAAAAGCTTGAAACTACCGATGACTTAATGATTGATATGACGGTATATCTCGTCTCAGTTTTCTAAACTGTAGGTCGGAGGTTCGAATCCTATCCCTTGCTACTGCTGGGGTTTTTATTTTGGCGTAAACTACTTTAATGATATTATTTATTCATATGAAACTTCTAAAGCAAATATTTATAAATACATATTGCCATAAAGGAAAAACAGGTGATAAAAATGGATAAAGATAACCAATTAGAACAAAACGAAAACAATAGTGAAAGCAAGTATGATCTCACAATAGTGTATGATTACAAAGAATTTCCTGATAAAATCAGTGGACGCTGTGATAATTGTGGTAATACACTATTTAAAAGCTCTGTCAAAAACTTTGTTTTTATTCGTGAATGCAGAAAATGCGGAATGAAAAAGAGCATTTAGTGCTTTTTTTCATTCCGCATTTTCTGCTTTTATTATTGCTTGTTACGTGAGGATTATAAATGATTAAGCTATAGTAATTGAGCGTCGTGTTAAATGAATTTCAATGTGTATTTAGCACAATGATAAATTAGCCTTTTCTTTTGAGAATTATAAAAAGAATATTGTTAAATTAGCGGCATAGAAACGTTCAATAAGATAGATAATCTGATATGCCACATCAAATAATGGAAAACCGATCAATCATCTTAAGCATTGAGCGGCATGTAAATAATTATTTTTTTACTGCATGGATATAATGAACCGTTTCAAATGCAGTCAAATAATCCGACCGATTTCTAAAGAAACGCTCATTAATCGTAGTTGGAGATAAATGTTCATAAACGAGTAAACCTGCTTTTTCTAACATATTCTCGATTTCATCATAAGAGAAACACGATTGCATCGTTTCTCCACCTACTGAAGCCATTTTCAGCATATTTTCAACTCGATTAGACATTCCTTTTTCTACAAAGAGTTTTTCGTCTGCATAATCGAAAACAATCGAGCTTCCTAGTGGAATCTTTGCAAATAAATGCTTAAATAAGCTTGAAATTTCCTCTTTTGTTAAGTAATAAGAAACACCCAAAAGGCTAAAAAACGTTTTTTTATTATCGTCAAATCCTTCATCTATGAGACTTTGATCGGAAAACTTATTCTTGAAGTCCATTGTAACAAAATGAAGATGACTGGGGACTTGAAAATTTGTATCAGCTAATCTTTTCCTTTTAAATTCCTGTGTAGCTGGATAATCGATTTCAAATATTTCTAATCTGTTTTCTAATTCAGGATGTCTGAAGCAAAAAGTGTCTAAGCCAGCTCCGAGAATCACGTACTGTTTTACTCCTAACATCACTTCATTAAGTAATATTTTTTCACAAAATGCAGCACGGGCTAAGGGCGTTGGAGAAAGTTGCACTTGTGTAATCCACTTCAAAATTTCATTTGGATTATCTTGAAACCTTTGAGCAATATCTTGGTTGAAAAACGATATGCCTTGAATCATATTCTCACTGATTTCTGAAAACTCTTCTTGAAAAATAAGATCTTTTGCAATAAAATCATCGAAAATTTTCGGTGTATCATATTGACTGTGATAGGCCCGAGCGAAAGCTGATACTAAAGAAGTTACACTGGATTCCGTTTGCTTCATTCCTTATTCCTCCGTATAAAAATAAGATTCCCCCGGCCAGGAGAATCTTATTATACACAAAAATATTATAAATTTAAATTTTAGCATAAATATATTTTTTGTCAAATATTTTGCTTGTGTTTCATAGTATGGGGTACAACCAACAAAACGCCTTGCCAACATTTCCACAATTCACTCTCTATCGATGCCTTATATGTATTTAAGCGCTTAATAAAACCCTGATTATTCTCCTTAGCGTCGTAGGAAAAACAGGGTTTTATCTTTTAGATGATTTCTTCGAATAATATTTGCTTTTTGTCGACAGAACCCCTTATTAATTAAATCCTTGTTCCTGTGTACTTGTATTCAAAGTCAGCTGCTGCCGCAGCCAAGCAACCACATCTTCACCATTATTTGTGGATATTTCATGTTTTGCTGGATAGATGGCATATTTCACTGAGCCTGCCCGCTCGCAAAAATAAATAAAGTTCTCTTGACCCATCTTTAAGGGGAAAATCTTATCATATAATCCCTGACAAAGGAATACAGCCAAATGTTCAATTGGTTTAATTTCGTATACTTCATTGATAAAATCCGGCACATACCCATTCATTGGCACGATTCCCGCTACTGATTTACCTAGTATCAATGCCAGACTGATACTAAGGATAGCCCCCTGACTAAATCCAATAAAATATCTCTTTAACGGATCGATTGGATAAGTATGGGCTGTATAGTCGATAAACTCCAATAATTTCTCTATACTTTTAAAAAATAAATCACGCTCAGGAATACCATAGCCCTTTAAATAATAGTAAGCGTAGCCCTTTTCATAAGGCAAATCTCCCCGAATCCCAATAATGATAACCTCATCCCGTAGTTCCTTTATTAAATTGACCATAAACCGTTCATTGTATCCAATCCCATGTAAAGCATAGATCACAGGATATTTCTTTTCCTTATCCAGCTTTTCCGGCAAAAGTATCGTGTATTGATAGGGACAATTCATGTTTGTAAACCTCCTGATAGACCGTTCTCTTCTAAATATTCTATATATTTCAATTAAAAAACTCTAGATCATTTCACAATATATTCTTTCAATCAGGACTTTCTCCTTAAATGGAATGATCAAATGGAAGCCATAGTGCTCCCATTCGTTTGCACACCTTCAATTGGAGAAAACTTTGCAGATGAAACAGTGTACACTTTCAGCAGTCTCATAGAAATGAAAAGGCAAATCCCCAGCAGCAAAAGCTGTAAGGATTTGCCTTTTCATTGAAACTCAATGCGTATATACTCATGCGTACCGAATTCCAGCCTTTTTAATATTAGTTATATCATCTGACCCGCATGGCGTAACAGCGTAAGTCATGCCGCATTTTGGGCAATTCATAATGATGGTTTCCAAAATAAAGGTTTCTCCGCATTCACAATGGATCTCATGTGCTGTTTTCGGTGCAAAATTTTCTTTGCCTTTACTTTTCACATGATCCACGACTGCCATTCCATCCTTTAATCTGCTTGTACAACCACAACTCATCTCAAGCCCTCCAAATCTTCTTACAAAAAATTTAATGTAAGAATAACATAAAGAATAGGGTGAAAGTATAGCAAAAGTCACAAAATATCACTGTTCTCCAATTTGTCACGTAATTTTCACAAATACATTCTCATATGAAATACACTAACGTTGTTGGCAGCAATATCATCGGTCTCCTTCAATGCCAAACTTTTCCCTGTAATTAGTATGCCATCAGTCCGGTATAATAATCAGGAGTCATCGGTTTGCTGCTATTTCTTCAACATTTCATGTACTTGATCAACATCCTTATCACCGCGTCCGGATAAATTCACGATAATACTATCCTCAGATGATAATTCTTTTGCTAGTTTTACTGCGTAGGCTACTGCATGGGAACTTTCTAATGCAGGAATAATCCCTTCTACCTTTGACAGTAATAGAAACGCATCAAGTGCCTCTTGTCCGGTCACTGTCACATACTCGCCTCTGCCACTAGCTTTTAAATAGCTATGTTCAGGCCCGACACCAGGATAGTCCAATCCTGCCGCAATTGAAAACACCGGGCTTGGTTCACCATCTTCATCTAAGAGTGTATAGCTGTTAAATCCATGAAGAACAGCCGGTACTCCTTTTGATAAGGTTGGAGCCTCCGCTGGTTCTACCCCAATTAATCGTACTTCTTTGTCATCAAAATAATTGGCAAAAGCACCAATTGCATTACTGCCCCCTCCTGTGCATGCAACAATTGCTGCTGGCAGTTTTCCCTCTTTTTCAAGAATCTGCTTTCTCGATTCAGCACTGATGATAGATTGAAAATGCTTGACAATAGATGGATATGGATGTGGACCGACAGCTGATCCAATCAAATAGAAGGTTGACTCATAATTTTCAACCAAATCCATTAATGCCTCGTCCACTGCATCTTTTAGGCGGCCTTGTCCTTTTTCAACAGGTACAACCTTTGCACCAAGCAATTCCATTCGGAACACATTTAATTCTTGCCGCTGTGTATCCACTTTTCCCATATAAATGACACATTCCAAGCCAAACATAGCGCAGGCAGTTGCGGTCGCTACGCCATGCTGGCCAGCACCTGTTTCCGCAATGATTCTCTTTGCTCCCATTTTTTTCGCCAACAATATTTGTCCCAACGCATTATTGATTTTATGTGCACCTGTATGGTTTAAATCTTCTCTTTTTAAATAGATTTTGGCTCCGCCTATTTGTTTTGTTAAATTTTGGGCAAATGTGAGCGGATTTTCACGGCCAATATATTCTTTCAAATAATAGTTCAATTCTGCTTGAAATTCAGGATCATCCTTATATTTTAGAAAATACTCTTCAATTCGATCCATTACTACTTGAAGTTTATCAGGAACATAACTTCCTCCAAATTCTCCAAAATACCCCTTTTTTTCTGCACCTATGCTAGTCATATGTTCACTCTACTCCTCTATACTCATTGAATTATGTGACTATTAAAATTAGTCTTGCTTTTATTATAAACTATTTAGGGAAATCAGTTCAATTTCAAATTTTTGTGAAGATAGATCGATAACACGGTAGCGGATATCAATGTGAGAAATATTCATCTTCAGTTATAGTGAGGCCGCTCACCCCCAAAATCATAAAGAAGGAACTACCCCGTAGAGCAGTTCCTTCTTTATAAATGATCGATTAAACCATGACTTTACAAATGTCATTGGTAAAGTCGACTGGATCCTGAATCGGCAGCCCTTCAATCAGCAGGGCTTGATTATACAATAAATTAACATATAACGTGAGTTTTTCCCGATCGTGCTCAAAGGCATTTTTCAAAGATTGAAATACTTCATGATGGACATTGATTTCCAGCACTTTATCCGCTTTCACATTTTGATTATCAGGCATCGCATTTAATACCTTTTCCATTTCAATCGTTATCTCGCCATCTGCCGATAAACATACAGGATGAGTCTTCAGCCTTTTTGAAACACGGACATCCTTTACTCTATCCTTCAGCACCTCTTTCATGAAATCAAACAATCCTTTATTCTCTGTTTCTTCTTCGGCTGTCTGTTCATCGTCCGTATTTGCTTCTATACCTAAGTCCCCGCTTGAAACGGATTTAAATTCTTTTTCCTTATACGACATTAACATTTTGATAGCAAACTCATCAATTTCATCTGTGAAATAAAGGATCTCATAGCCCTTGTCGGCTATTAATTCCGTTTGTGGCAGCTTATCAATCCTTTCAATGGATTCACCAGCTGCATAATATATATATTTTTGTTCTTCAGGCATTCTCGATACATACTCGTCAAGGGTAACCATTTTCTTTTCCTTTGAGGAGTAGAATAGCAATAGATCCTGCAGCACTTCCTTATGCATACCAAAATCATTGTAAACACCAAATTTAAGCTGTCTGCCAAAGGATGTATAGAACTCTTCATATTTTTCACGTTCGTTTTTCAATAGGCTTTGCAGTTCACTTTTAATCTTTTTGTTAATATTCTTTGCAATTAATTTTAACTGACGATCATGTTGTAGCATTTCCCTTGAGATGTTTAAAGAGAGATCCTCTGAGTCTACCATCCCTTTAACAAAGCTGAAGTAATCTGGCAGCAGATCAGAGCATTTACTCATAATAAGGACACCGTTAGAATATAATTCTAGCCCTTTTTCATATTCTTTTGAATAATAGTCAAACGGGATCTTTTCCGGAATATAGAGAATTGCATGATAACGGATCGTTCCGTCAACACTTATATGGATATGCTTTAACGG
>NZ_CAMLDX010000102.1 GCF_946478885.1 uncultured Bacillus sp.
GAGCAACGGCCTTCTAAGCCGTGTGTCAGAGGTTCGAATCCTCTAAGGCGCGTAATAGTCTTAAATCTGTTAAGCAGATTTAAGTTTTTTATTTTAAAGGGTTTGGTCATAAAGCTAAGGCAATTCTGAAACTGTCCGGGGCATAAATATCCTTAAATATAAAGGAACAGTTCCTATACTGACAATAAAATTAAAACATACAAAGCAAAGGCATAATCAACCATTGGATATCCAGCTGATTGATTACGCCTTTTTTTATTTTCTCCTATTTGCTACTTCACCAGACCTTCTCATTCATTTCCAAATACTCTTCTATAAAGATTCCGCTGTCATGGGCACAGGATTGTTGTCCATATTCGGGGTGAAGCTTTTGGAAATAAGCCTATTTAATTCGGCTAGGGTTGTAATTCCAATTTCCTTCAAAGTGGTACGCATACCCATTTCCTTTTTCATTTCGTTAATCCGGCAAGCTAATGCATTGCTGTCAGCAAAGCCTAGGCGCCGACTGAAAGCCTGTAGCCGTTCGGCTTCAGGACCGTGATGGCTGTTAATTTTCCAAAAAGATGGCAGGGTCAATGCACAAGCCTCACCATGTGGAATACCATAATCTTGGGTCAAAGGATAAGAGCATGCGTGGACTCCGGCAGTTTTCGTTAAGTTGAAAGCCAGTCCGGCCATTACAGAAGCTTTACTCATTTTTGCTCTAGCTTCGATATTATCAGGGTTCATGATAAGCGGTCAGCAAATGCTCAAAAACAAGTGATGCGGCCTTCTTAGCTGCCAAATCTGTAATCGGTTGATGATTTTTCCCGTAAAAGGCTTCAAGAGCATGAGCCAGTATGTCAAGACCACTTGCTGCTGTAACAGCTGAAGGGCAGGATAGCGTTAATTCCGGGTCGACCAGAGCATAGACCGGGTATAAACTGTCGTTGACCATTAAAGCCTTAACGTCATTTTCCGTGTCAGTTAAGACAGAAGCGGCGGTGACCTCGCTTGCTGTTCCGGAGGTGGTCGGGGTAGCAATCAGTGGAATGCCTCGTCCTGTCATGGGGTTTTTTTGCGTAAAATAATAATGGGTGTCATGCTCTGTATTTGCAACATAGCAGGCTGCCTTGGCACAATCCATGACGGAGCCGCCCCCGATGGCAATGGCAAATTCACATCCGTGCTGGCGAATTGCTTGGAGCAGGCATCCGTATTATGTATTGTAGGATTTGGCTGGATGTCTGAAAAAACGGTCATAATCCTGCCATCTGATGTTCTCATAATTTCGTCAGCAATGCCGCTGCGAAGCATGGATGGTGTACTGATTAATATTCCTTTTGTTAAATTCATCCTTTTTAAAATATTCGGTAAATTTTTCAGTTTCTCGGCTCTAAAGTCAATTGGAACTGGCTTTATATAGAAGAAATTTTCTACTTTTATCGAACCTTTCCCTTTTTTTAGTAATATAAAGTCCTGATTATAGCGGCTGTGCACAAAAAAACTGATATCCTGTTAAAAGTAGCCGATAAATTAGCTAAAGTGGCCGATAAATCAACAAAAGTGGCCGATAAACCGGCGAAAGTAGCCGATTATTATCTGTGAAAAAGAAATACCGGGTACATCACCAGCTTATGCATCTCAGGATATAGGATATAGGAGCCTATCATTTTATTAAACGAAAAGACTCTGTCATTTTCTGATGAAAACCAGCTTTTTCGGCTGTCAAGAGGATGTTTTTAAGGTGTCATATCATGCTAGCTCCTTTCTGTTTAGACATATAGCTTATTACCGGAAGAGCGACTGCCTAAATTTTTCCTTTTTATAATAATGTAAGGAAACATATTTGTTCAGCATAGTTAAATAACGACCCGCAGATGGTAATCTGGGGAGAATTGCCGGCATATTCAAGTTCAAATTAACGGTTTATTTTAGATATACTAGCTATTATGATGCCTGATCGTAAAATTGAAGCCATCGCCGATTCTTTTTTCGAAAAATAGTGTTATTTGTTCTATATTAGGTCAATTTTCATGTGGTATAGTGAAGGTAACTAACTGCGTTTGACTTGAAGAATGAAGGGCGATGGGGAAATTGAAAATGAATATGTTATTGATTCCCGCGAAACGGGGAAGAAAGGGTCATCCTAAGATAACAGTTACTTCTTATAATTGGATTCGCGAGTATGATATTTACGGAAGCTGTTCTGGGATTGTTGTTCACGAAAACAGTGAACATGAAGAAGAAGGAATTAATCAGGTACTGGAGCAGCTCTTCGCTGAATTAAAAAATAGGAAGAGATAAGCCGAGGACACATCCACAGCGTAATATAAGGGGACGATTCGGGTAAAAGTAGATGCCGGGGAAAGTCCCTTTATGAATGAGACGGGAGGACAGACATCTTCTCGCTTTTGGGGGACATGCGGGGAGGTCTGTTTATCCAAAGATTGGGGGTATCATTCTATCACACGGGTTCATTCGGTGTGCCCTGACTCCATCCTTGCAAGACCCTCCTTTGGAATTGTCTTATTATTATCTTCGATTTCCAGTTCAACCTCAGCAAATTTGAATTTCAATATGGCAATGTCAGTCAGTTGATAGCAAAAATAAAAAATTTCTATCCTCGATTTTCATTCCTCCCTCCGCTTGGTTATCATAAATGCTTCGACCGCTCCAGCCTTTCAATGGTATCTCCTTGTCAAAATTTCCATACATAGTAGATATAAAAAATATCCTGTTTGATCCATGGGGATGGTTCCTAGAATTCATTTGGTCCCGTATCATGCCCAGGGGTGTTTTGTAACATCATACAGGAACTAAGTGAACTGCAGGAACCATCCTCACACTCCAAACAAATTGGAGAATCATGATGACTGCAGCAGACGAAAGCAAAAAAAGCAGAAGCATATCTCTATTTTAAGAAACATATTGTTTATAAAGCAAAGGCCTGTGGGAATAGCGGCAGCGGGTTTTGGTCAGTATGAACAGCGTGTGCTCTGCAGACGAATCACAATTTTTAAGCCCCATCATCCATAAAAAAAGTAGCTTGCCAGCAGACTAGAGTAGGGAAGAATCAATGGAGAAGCATTAAAATTTTTTTGGAAAAAAGACGGAAAATTAAAAAAATTTAAATCACAAATGCACCACTCAGGCATATCGCTGAATAATGTCTCGATATCCCATGCAACTATTGCAAAAAATGATATACGTAAATCATAACAAATTTAGTTTGCTGTTGTCTAATCTTTTTTTGAAAATCAACTTTTCCAAAGAAGCAGAAAGCTAATGGGTACTATTAAAACTAAAGGTTATTGAGGAGCGTCATTTGCTTTCCAAAGCCATCTAAGTCTTTTGTTCAGGATAAAAATTTCTCCTAATGTATAAGAAACTCTAACACACTGGTCGATAGCTGGCATCAGGCTTCAAGCCGTCACAGTACCTTAGCAGCTATGCTATAATGATTTGGGGGTAGAAATTTATGGAGTGGTTTGGCAGAAGTAATCGATCTTTTGATTTTAATCTTTTTTCAGGGAGCCATTTTGCGGTAATAGCAGTATTTCTCATTATCTCTGTTTTTATTTTTCTGAATAGAAAGAATTCAACAGGTGAAAATTGGAGAAAAGCAGAAATAGGTGCAGCCATTTCGCTGATCACCATCGAAATAGTGTATCATATATGGATGCTTGTGAATGGTAGCTGGACACTGAGTCATTCCATTCCGTTAGAGCTATGCAATATCAGCCTTATACTTTGTGTATTATTGCTTTTAACGAGGGAAAAAATCATCTTTGAAATCTTATTTTTTACGGCTATCCTAGGTGCATCACAAGCTATCTTTACACCTGCTTTATCCTATGATTTTCCGCATTTCCGTTTTTTTCATTTTTTCTATGCACATATGATGGTGATCTGGGTCACTCTTTATTTCACATGGTCACATGGCTATTATCCGACATTTAAGTCAGTCTTGAAATTAATTGTTTTTCTTAATATCCTTCTTCCTATCGTTCTGTTAGTCAATCAGCTTACGAATGGAAATTACTGGTTTCTAAGACATAAACCAGAAGGTCCCAGTTTATTAGATGCACTTGGACCGTATCCTTGGTATATCTTTTCACTTGAAGGCCTGCTCGTGTTCCTTAGCTTAATTGCATGGCTGCTGTTTCGAAATTGGGGAAGGACTTACCCACATTCCCAAAAGCAGCTTTGAATCAGGTGAAAGGTTGATACCGATTGTGGGAAGCTTTCAAGCAGAATGCCATTGTATGCCTTTCATTGCGGACAGGCTTACTGGGAACAGTCGATTTGTATGAATATCGAGCTTGACATTAGAAGCTCCTATATTTCCATTGCAAATGTAACGAGTGCAGTTCTCATGTTGTATATTCGGATGTTATCTTGGATTAAGGAAAGGCTTTCTATTTTATTGGCGGCTTTTCACATGTTTTTCATCACGATACAGGCTGCTTTTGACCAGCTCCAAGAAAATCCTGGGAGTTCCCAGCAATTGAAAAGGCGCCTGTCCTAATAACAGGCGCCTTCTGGCGTTGCGGCAATGGACCGGACGACCACATTCATCCGTTTAGCTTCAAGGCATATCCATCGACTTATGCAATTAGCTCATCGCTTTACCACTATAACATCACTCAATCGGAATAACAAGTATATTTTTTTGCATAAAAGCAGAAGAGCGGTGAATTAGATTTGACGTTCTTACATGATTCTTTTTAAATAATCGCGCTCACAATCCCGATCAAAATAAACAGACCAAAAAATTCACTTTTACCATCAAGATGACAACAAACGCGAGTGCGGCTGATTCCATTAGGTCGTCGGTATGGGGATTCGATCATTTCATTCGAACAAATGGCAGCGTAGCTTATCAAATAAATTTTGGCATAAAAAAGGCATTGTTAACAAACATAGATTAACAAGGCCTGGAAAAAGAACATGATACATGTAGTGTATAAAAAATAAAGGGTTGAGTCGATGATTTTGATAATCATTTTCACTTATTTTTTCATCATCGTTTGCAACGCCTGTCATGCAAATGCCGGATTTCAGGATCCGAATGGTTTGTCCCAGATACTACGTTTCCTCAAGGAACCTGTTAACAGCTCATCAATGGAGCAACTTTTTCATTCAAGAAATGACGGCAGGAGCGGAAACATCCACTCTGGAATCATTAATCATCCGATACAAAATATCCATCCCTCTTTACCTTATGTATAATAATGATAGAGGGGGATTTAACAAAAAGCAGGGGGTCACAGTAACCTGACAAGGAGGGTTGAACATGTGGAAAAGGCTTTTGTTGTTTGGCGTAGTGCTAGCGGTAGCATTTTTCGCAATTCGGTTTGTTATGCACGATGATGCTCCGGAAAATCGCGATCCATTACCGGGAAAACCGGCGGATGATGCGCAGCCTTTGGAACCGGAGGAACAGGTCAAAGAGATTTTTGCTTTGGCTAAGGAAGGAAAGGCCTTTCACATTCCGTTTATTGTGGGTAAAACAAAAATGGATGAAGTGGAGGATGCCTGGGGAGACCCTGAGAAAGTGGAGAACCATTCAGGAGGTAGTTATGCTGATTTTCCCGATCGAGATGTATCGATTGGCTATCAGGATGCACTTGTATTTGAACTTCGCTCCTATCATTCTGAATTAAAGAAGATTCATTTCGAGGATATTCAGAAGGTAGCCGGAGAACCGGATGATATAACCTATTATCAGGATGAAAAATATGATCAAATTATCCTCATTTACAAAGCTGCAGAAAATCTCCAATTGAAATGGGTGCTGCCAAGGCCTGCGGATGCAGAACCAAATCCGGCTGTTCATCATGTGAATGTTGTGGCAAAGATAAACCCATCAAACATAAACGGAATCAAAGACAAACTGAGCGCAATGACTCTAGATGAAAAAATCGGACAGATGATCTTTGCGGGAATTTCCGGGACAACCATGACAGAAGAGACAAACCGCCTTATTAACTCCGATCAGGTGGGCGGGATTATTTTTTATAAAAATAATATCAGCTCCGTGCAGCAGGTGATCGCCTTGCAGAATGAACTCCGAGCTGCCAATACTGGAAACCGTCTGCCGCTTTTTTTCGGTGCCGATCAGGAGGGTGGTCAAATTTCTAGGCTTCCGGATTCGGTGCAAAATCTGCCGTCAGCACTGACGATTGGAAACAAAAATAACCCTAAGTTTGCCAATGAAATCGGGAGGATACTTGGAAAAGAATTAAAGAATTTTGGCTTCAATCTTGATTTTGCGCCGGTGCTCGATGTTAACAGCAATCCGAATAATCCGGTTATCGGCAACCGTTCATTTGGCAGTAATCCTGATATCGTTAGTACTTTCGGAATCGAGATGATGAAAGGAATTCAGTCAGAAAAAGTCATTCCTGTTGTTAAGCACTTTCCGGGGCATGGGGATACATCAGCAGATTCACATCTAGAGCTTCCGACCGTAAACAAAAGCCTTGGTGAACTGGAACAACTTGAAATGATTCCATTTAAGGAAGCGGTGGAGAATGGTGCCGATGTTGTCATGGTTGCCCATATTCTTTTTCCGCAGATTGATCCAGTGTATCCTTCTTCTATGTCGAAGAAGATCATCACTGATATGTTGCGGGGACAGTTGGGCTTTAATGGTGTTGTCATCACGGATGACATAACGATGGGGGCGATAGTGAATCAGTATAGCATTGCCCAGGCTGCTGTACAGTCAGTCAAGGCTGGCAGTGATATTATTTTGGTGGCTCATGGGAACAGCTACATTCAATCGGTCATTCAGGCTATTAAATCCGCTGTCGAGAACGGAGAAATTACAGAAGATAGAATTGATGACAGCGCCGCAAGAATTATCCATCTGAAGCAATCCTACAGCTTAGAAAATACAAGGGTGCAAAACGTCAACATCGAACAGCTCAATCAACAGATTTCCGCAGTCCTGAATCAATATCAATAGAAGTCGCACAAACAAGTTTAATGTAAAAAAAGAAGCTAGCGGACAGCTTGTTCCAACTCCCTAAGCCGGACTGGAATACCCCCGGTGAAGGATCCGATCGTACAAACAGCTAAGTCGCAGCTTCTTTTTCATTGCGTCTATATTCCTTTTTGGCATCTCGTTTTTCTCAGTCCAGAGGCTCACCGGATCTTTCAACCGATGTTTTCTCAAGGGATTCGTCAGTCTTACGATTCCGGCTGTTTTTAATCCTCAAAAGCGTTAAAGCTGAAGGGGATTCCAGCCATTCTGGCAGTCAGCTCATCATAGGAAACTAAATCTTTCTTGGACAGTTCCTGCAGGGAGTGCTTTCCCATTGCCCTCAATGCAAGCTTCATTTCTTCCACACTTGATGTTAAAAACTTTTCTGCTGCCTGGGCTCCGTCTTCCTGTTTAAATTGGTCCTTCCGCCTTCCGTTATACCACACTGTCTGTGTAGGAGGCTCATAGAGTACATCCTTTAGAGACTGCGTATGGGTCAAAGCAAAAAGCACTGCTGAACCAACATTCACGGCATCGGCACCGAGCGCCAGCACTTTTAAGAAGTGCCCAGGAACAACGAGCCCTCCGGAAACAATTAAGCTGATCTGACCCTTCAATTTTCGTTTTTCCAAATGATTGACGGCCCGGACGACCGCATGCAGAGTCGGGATGCCAAAATCATCGCATAATATAGGCGAGGCATCCTTCATGGCAGCTTGGCCGCCGTCAAGGGAAATAAAGTCGACACCCAGTTCGATCAGCCGATCAATGTCCTCCTCTAATTTACCACCGGCACCGATTTTGACACCGATAGGAATTCCTTTGGTGATTTTTCGCAGTTCATCGACTAGATCTTTTAGATCGCTAAAGGTTTGATTATCGAAAAAATGCTCATACATGATGGCTTCTTCGTTTTGCTCGAGTCCCATCAATTCGCGGGCACGTCCTTCTAAATCCTGTGGCTGAATCTTCTTTCCCATCCCGACCGTTGCGCCCTGGCCAAGTTTAATTTCAATCATATTAGCTTTCTTGAATTCTCTGTTTTCCTTTGCCCATTCTGCCTTCGAAAATTGCAAAATATACTTCCCTGCGGTATCCAATTCCTCTGGTAAAATGCCACCCTCTCCTGAATTGATCGCTGTTCCGGTGTTCTTGGCTGCTTGGGTTAAGGCTAGCCGAGCCTGTTCGCTGAGTCCGATCCCATAGCCCATCCCGCTGATAATTAAGGGAATGTCAAGCTTTAGCGGCTTCTTTGCCTTCGAGCCAATTGTGACAGAAACATCGATATTTTCCGCGCTGTTTACGGGAAATGGGAATGTTTGTGCCGGGATAAATGTGATTGAGTCCAAATGCGGCCACTTTTTGGAGGAACCGAGCGACCGAGAAAGAATCTGTCCCGTTTGTGCCCGAAGATTGTTTTCAAGCATATTCTGAATCCCAACATGACGGAAGCCAGGCAGTAGTGCCATAATATTTTCATGATAGCTGTCTGTTAATATAATGTTGCCATATTTCTGGATCACCTTTTGTATTAGTGAACGCCACTTAAATAGAACAATAAGAATAGAAAGCGTCATGATGAAAAGCAAGGCAAAACTTAAGTAAATGAGAATCGTCGACATATCTGCTTCCTCCACCAATCAGGAGCCGGCTGTCAGTTTTTCTGAAAGGGAACCGGCGCCTTCTATTATTTCTTGGAATATGTATACTTGAAATATCCTTACCTTAGCATGTTCCTTTTTCCAAAACCCATTCGTTTCAATCCTTATCCTTGTCTGTTTTTATTTGTCCTGCCTAGCGGAGACAAGTAAGAATCTCGCTTTAAGATATTGGTAATATGAAGATCGGTCCGAAAAGGTTTTATTAATAAGTTATCGGCGTTTAGAAAATCCATCATGCCCTGTATGAATAGCCGCTAACGAGGAGGAAGGCAGCTTCTCATACGCGTTGTCTGTTTTGGTTTGAGGAAGGGGGAAAGCTTTCAGAACGGCATGTCATGAACACCTTGAAGCAATAATTGTAACGATCTTCTGAAAAACTGAAACATTTTGACCTTTTATTCGTAATCTTTTTCAGAGAAGAATTGAGCGGGACACTTTTTTCCGAATGAGCATCTGCCGTATCGGTATGACACTTCAGGACAAAAGGGCAGAAGAAGATAGAGTACATCAAAAATCAAAAAAGATTGAGGGATAGGAATGGAAATAGAATCTAATCAAGTAATTAAGACGGAAGTGGTTCAGAAAAACAAACCGCTTGTCTGGTGGAAGGCACTGCTTTTCATTGTAGTTTATTATATACTCTCAATGATCATGGGGATTGCGATGGGAGTTTCCTTGGGGATCTTTGATACCTTGAATGGAACAAATCTGATGACTGCATTTTTGAATCAAGTTTATTATACTCTGTTGCTGGATGCCGTTGCTTTTTTAACTTCGATCCTTATTTTTAAACATGTAAGGGAGTTTTTAAAAGGGGCATTTTCCTTCAGTCCGCTGAAAAAGGGGAGGACATACCTCTATTTAGTAGCCGGCTTCGTCTTACTTTTTGTTTTGCAGTATTTAATCATGGGTGTGCTTCAATGGGAGGATGGCAAGGATCAAATTGATACATTTAATATGGATACTATTTCCTTTAATTGGTTGAGCCTGACGCTTGTTTATCTGTCTTTTGCCGTCATCACGCCGATTAAGGAAGAGCTTTTATTCAGGGGAGTGCTTTATGGCTTGCTTGATCAAAAAATAAACTTTTGGGTCGGTCTTATCGTGTCCTCTCTTATTTTTGGATTTCTTCACGTTGGTCATATCCTTTCTGCTGCTCTAATGGGGGGAGTGCTTGTTTTGCTCTACAAACTGACACGTTCGCTGATCGTTCCAATTATCTTTCACATGATCTGGAATTCTTATGCTGTCTCAGGGCTTTTGCTGTTTGTCAACAATAGTATGCAATAATGAAGCAATCTAAATATAGGAAAATCAGTGCTTCTACAAATTTTTCAGAAGGAAGAATGAAGAAAAAAGGAGAACTCGACCATTATATTTGCTTTGCTAATTAGGACACTCTTTTTCAAGTGTCCTAATTAACGATCGCTTTTTTAGTGAAAGTATAGTTATCCAAGTGGTAAAATCATGAGTGTAAAAAAGATTAAAAATCCTTTCATTATGTTAAAATAATAAATGTGAAAGGCAGTGCCTTCATATGACAAATAAATCCGTTTTTATTCAAAAGAGCGGAAGAAAATCATCAAGAACAGAAAAACGAATGGAAAGGGTTTGAAGGCCATGGCAAAAATTTTTATTTCTGGTGAAATACCAGAAATCGGTTATGAACTTCTTTCTGAGCATCAATTCGATGTATACAGGGGAGAAACATTAATCTCGGAGGATGAGCTGATTGCAGGTATTCGGGAAGCAGATGCCTTGCTTTGTCCGCTTTCCACAAAAGTCACGCGGAAGGTTATTGATAATGCGTCAAATCTGAAGGTTATTGCGAACTTTGGTGCAGGATTTGACAATATTGATATCGTAGCAGCTAAGGAACGAGGCATTCCGGTTACGAATACTCCGGGAGTATCGACAGAGGCTACCGCAGAATTGACTTTAGGCCTTATGTTAGCGGTGATGAGGAGAATTCCTGAGGGAGATACCCTTTGCCGGACAACCGGATTCAATGGTTGGGCTCCGCTTTTCTTTTTAGGAAGAGAATTATTTGGCAAGAAGCTTGGCATTGTTGGCTTTGGAAATATTGGACAGGCTGTGGCCAAACGGGCAAAAGCATTCGGCATGGAGCTTTATTACACAGGCCGCGGTAGAAAATCACCTGAAACAGAGGCACTATACAATGCCAAATATGTGGCATTCGATGAACTCATTACAACATGCGATGTAATTACCGTTCACACTGCCTATAATGAAAATACACACCATTTATTTACAAAAGAAACCTTTAAAAAAATGAAAAAAGACGCTTACTTTCTTAATCTATCAAGAGGTCCGGTTGTCAAGGAATCCGATCTGGCCGCAGTGCTTCAGGCAGGGGATATTGCCGGTGCCGCAATTGATGTTTATGAATTTGAGCCGAAAATTACAGAGGAATTAAAGGGACTGGACAATATGGTTATCACCCCACATATTGGGAATGCAACGGTGGAGACCAGAGATGAGATGGCCAAATTGTCGGTTACTAATATTTTGCGTGTCCTTGAGCATGAAAAAGCACTGACACCGGTTTATTAATTTCATTTTTTTCGTGATAAAAAAGAAGGATGCTGACTTGATTTTTAATGTCTGCAGCCTTCTTTTTTTGTATGAAAATGAGGGGAGACCGGTGCCTGCAGGATTCAATTTTGCAGACGGGCGTATCTCTTATATCTCCTTCTCAAAGAATGTATCAGGCTGACTTAAAGAGCCGCAGCATCATTTTCGATAGGTTTTCTCAAAATGAAAAGAATTGTATTTTTTATAAAAATCACAACATTTCGATAATTAATCATGTTAAGATTATATAGAACGATGCTTTTTGCTTCAAGGAGTGGACATTTAAATGAAAGGGCTTTCGAAATTTTTGTAAAGCGGCTCGTTTTTGAATAAAGATGATTAGGAGGAGATTAAAAATGGAAAAAGTAGAAAATGCGATTCAAGATGTATATCCGGAGGATGTTGCTTGGTGTTACGGCTGCGGACGCTTGAATGACAGCGGGCATCATTTCCGAACAAGTTGGGACGGGCAAAATACAGTTACGGTCTTTACGCCAAAACAGGAGCACACTGCTGTACCCGGCTTCGTTTACGGCGGTTTAATTGCCTCGTTGATTGATTGTCACGGAACAGGTTCAGCCTCTTTGTACCTTCATAAGAAGAATGGTTATACTATTGGCGATGGCTCACAACCGCAGCGCTTCGTAACTGCCACGCTCAAGGTTGATTTTTATAAGCCAACCCCACAGGGAGTTCAGTTAAAAGCTGTTGGAACTGTACATGAAATCCACCCGAAACGATTCAGAGTAGAAACCGCCGTATATGCAGGTAGCACTCAAGTTGCAGGTGGAGAAGTCATCGCCGTCGTCATGCCTGATTCCTTCGGCAAATAAGAAACAGAGAGAAGGTTCC
>NZ_CAMLDX010000103.1 GCF_946478885.1 uncultured Bacillus sp.
GCTGTCGGTTCATCGACAATTAACACCTTTGGATCGTTTAACAATGCTTGGGCAATCCCTAATCTTCTTTTCATACCACCTGACATCGCTTTGACTTTGACATGTTTATGAATAGATAAATTCACTTGTTCCAAAAGTTCCCCGATTCTTTTTTTACGAGTAGAAGAATCGATTTCACTAAGAACATCTAGATATTCCATTGCTTGATAGGCGGTCATATTTCCGTACATTGAAAAGTCTTGTGGCAAGAAACCAATCATCGAGCGGATTGCTTTTTTCTTTTGAATGGATATGCCATCCATACTAATCTCGCCCTCTTTGACAGGTAGGAGCGTTACTAGAGTTTTCATTAAAGTTGTTTTACCGGCACCATTTCTTCCCAGCAAGCCAAACATTCCTGTTGAAATAGTCAAGTTAATATCATGAAGAACTTGTTTCTTACCGTAATATTGATTTAAGTGTTTAATTTCGATTTTCATACCT
The DNA here is from genome assembly GCF_946478885.1 of uncultured Bacillus sp. The sequence goes on from NZ_CAMLDX010000103.1 coordinate 484, forward strand.
CATTCCTCCTTGTCCTCATCATAAACAATAAACCTCTACAAATTATCTACAAAACAAAAAATCTGAAAGCTGTGTTGCTCTCAGATAAAGGTGATTATTCTAGTGAAAAAATAGAAGTTACAATGGCACCGCCATCTACACTATTGGAAAGCTTTAAGGCACCGCCATGTTTTTTTGTCAGTATTTCAGAGATGGTTAAACCTAAGCCAAAATGACTTTCTTTATTATGGGAATAATAGGGATCAGTAGCGATTTCCAATTCTTTTTTCGAAAAGCCTTTGCCATCATCTTTTACAAAAATACATAGGAATTTTTCATCTGCCTGTATGGTAATTTCTATTTCCGTTACTGCAAAGCGAGACGCATTACTTAACAGATTTTGCATCACCTCATCAATTACTTGGATGTCATAATTTGCTTTCAATTCAGGATGATAATCTGTTTGCAGGGAGAGCTTTTTCTCAGATAAAGTTTTTCCCAATTCGCGAAGATGGGCTTCTATTTGAGAAAGTGACTGTTGTGTTTTTTCCAATGGTATCTCGTCAATCTTTTGAATTTCTTGCATGGTCTGAGAAAAATCAACCAGCCGATTCACGCTGTTTTTGATTTTAGTTACCGATTTATCAAAAAAGGGCTCTGTCAGACGACCTTGATGATGAAGTTCTTCCAGTAATTCGATATTATTTTGGATGATTGCTAAAGGAGTGCGTAAATCATGGGAAAAAGCGGCATTGATTTTTTTCTGTTCTTGGTGAAGTTTAGATAATTCCGCTTCTTTTGATCTTGAAGTTTGCCTGAGACTGTCTAGCCCCCGAACGGTCCCTTCAAATTCATCATACGTATTGAAATAAAGCGGCTGATTGTAATTTCCTTTTTTCATTTGCTGAATACTGTGTTCAATGATTTCCAAAGGCTGTACAATTCTTTGCTTATAAAAGAGTTTGGTAATCAAAAAGACAGCTAACAAACCATAGATTATAGGACTGAAACTTTTGATGATTTCTAGTATTCTAATGGAAGATTCGACATTTTTGGGAATAATAGAAGGAACTTGCCATGAGAAAATATTAAAGTAGTCTTCTAGCGGCAGATTATCATCTAAAATAAGTCGTTCCCACCCAATACAAATAGAATAGGTTAGACCTGTCACAATAACCGTAATGATACTCCCAATAAACAAGTACAAAAACAAGGTTCGATTAAGGTTTCGATTTTTGCTAAAAAGACGTGTGATCATCTCATCTAACCAATCCATTTATATCCTTGCCCCCAAACGGTATTAATTAATTCTTGATCCGTTACATCCCGAAATTTTTTTCGAACGCGACGAATATGTTCAGTAATAATGTTTGAATCGCCATCTTTATCATAACTCCATAAATAATCATAAATATCATCTTTTGAAAAAGTTGTGGAGGAGTTTTTAGATAACAATTCAATTATAGAAAATTCCGTTTTGGTGAAGGGAATGGACTGATTATTCACCGATACGTTCTTCTCGTCATAATGAATGGCTACATCCCCAAAAAAAGCGATTTTGGATGGAACCGTTTTACGCTGTTCTCGGCGCAGATGTGCTTCAACTCGATACGAAAGCTCTTTTAGGCTGACCGGTTTAATTAAATAGTCGTCACCACCTGCTGCCAGTCCTTCCACTTTACTGTCTTCATCTGTTTTTGCTGAAAGAAACACAATGGGCACGTTTATGTGACTGCGAATTTCTTTGCAGAAGGAAAAGCCATCCATCTCTGGCATAGAAACGTCTAAGATGATTAGATCAGGCCCATATTTGAGCTTTTTTAAGCCCTCACACCCATTTTCTGCGGTATAAACAAGATACTCAAGTAGCTGAAAGTAGTCTTTCAAGGTATCCAATAGATCTTTTTCATCATCAATAATCAGAATTTTGTTCATGGTTACTCTCCCCAATATAGTAGGTTCATCATTATTTTAACAATAATACAAAAAAGAATGAAATTCAGCGGGGGAATTGATGATATGAAGTGGAACCAAACATGGCAGAGTGGACAATCGGCTGGAGTTTTTCATTTTGATCTTTCTCGTAAAAGATACAGCATCCACGAAGAAAAAAAAAGCCGAAAACTAAAGTGGACCTCCATTGTCAAGAAACTAATTTAAAATTTTTAAGAAGGTTCAGAATCCATTTTATGGATATCTTCTTTTGGAGCTAGAGGTAATTCACTGGGGCTGTGAAGGTTGGTGGGTAAACATTTATTACCATCAAACCAGAATGATTGAATTTCTGAGCGATTAGGTTAGCTTGTAATGCAGGCATCATGCTAAATAATAATACTGGGATAAAAATAAGAACGATTGTCGATAGAAATCGCATAGTCTGTAATTTTATGGATGATACTGCCTTTGTATAGATGACTAACTGACTTTTGGCACGTTTGTCTCTCAAAACAACTGTTGCTGCTAGAAATACAGGAACTAAAGCTAAAATGATGCCTAAATCATCACAAACTAACTGTGCTCGGAGCAGTTAAAATGGCAAGTTTTTAGGCTGATATCCAAGGATACAGAAAGACTCCTAGATGGATGGCGTAAGGAAAACAAAAAAAAGTTGTTATCTGTGAGATTTCTGTAACATTTAATTGATACACTAAAAAAAAGGAAGTGATTACATGAAATTATTAGTGGTTGAGGATGACCGCCTTTTGAATAACACACTTTGCTATAATCTTACGGCTGCAGGCTATATGGTGGACACGACCATGACAAAAGCAGCAGCAACGAAATTATGTAAAGCTGGGGACTATGATCTAATTGTTCTCGACATCAACTTGCCGGACGGGAACGGTTTTGACTTCTGCCGTGAAGTCAAGGAGCGCCGCCCGGATACCTCCATAATCTTCCTGACGGCGAACGATATGGAAAGCGATATGCTTCGGGGATTTGACTTAGGTGCAGACGATTATGTGACAAAGCCATTCCCTATTAGTGTATTCCGCAAAAAGGTTTCTGCTCTGCTAGCTCGTATTCAAAAGCAATCTGGTGGTGATTGCTACAACGATGGAAACCTGTTCATCAATTTTTCTGAAATGATTGCTACACTTGCAGGGAAAGCGATTGCTTTTACTCCAATGGAGTATCGCTTACTAAAAGTGCTGATAAAAAATCCACAAATCGTATTGACCCGGCAGGTGCTTTTAGAAAAGCTATGGGATGCTGATGGTAACTTTGTGGACGAACACGCCTTAACTTCTGCTGTCAGTCGTATTCGCAATAAAATTCAGGAAAACGGGTTGCAGTATATCAAAACCGTTTATGGTATGGGCTATATGTGGATTGGAGGGGTTAGCAAATGACAGTTGGAAAACTCTCCATCAATAATGCCTGTATCATGGCTGGAATTTTCCTTGCAGCGGTTTCTGTTTCCATGCTTACGATGCTATTCTGCCTGACAGAAAATATTGTAGTTATTTTATACGGCCTGCTGTATATCATACTTGTAATTTCTTGTGTGATAGTTTTCGTCGCCCTTATACGTCGGAAACTGACTGTATTCTCTGATAAAATGTGCAAGCTGCTGGATAATATGCTGACAGAGGAAATCGAGCCGCCGCAGGTTGTTGAGGAAGAAAGTTTGTTCTACAAGATCAATCATAGGCTAGTACGCTTATATGAGGTAATGCGGGAGAACCGACGCAATATTGACAAAGAACGAGCTGACCTGCAAGAACTTATTTCAGACATTTCCCATCAGGTAAAAACACCGATTGCCAATTTAAAAATGATAGATGCTACCCTGTTAGAGCAGCCTGTTCCCAAAGAAAAGCAACAGGAATTTTTATACGCTATGGGGAACCAGCTTGACAAGTTGGATTTTCTTATGCAGACCATGATAAAAACATCAAGGCTGGAAACAGGTATTATCTCATTAGGGAAAAGGAGACAACCGATCTATGATACCCTTGCGGCAGCATTAGGCGGTATCTTACTTAACGCAGAAAAGAAACATATTGAAGTTAGTGTAGATTGTTCGGAAAAGTTAGAGGTTTCCCATGACCGTAAATGGACGGCCGAAGCTCTGTTTAATATTTTGGACAATGCAGTGAAATATATGCCGGAGAATGGCACTATTCGCGTAACAGTTGAAAATTGGGGGATGTATTTGAAAATCGACATAACCGACACTGGAAAAGGCATTCTAGAGCAGCACCAAGGAGCAATTTTCAAGCGGTTTTATCGTGAAGAAGAAGTACACGACATTGACGGCATTGGTATTGGCCTATATTTGGCCCGTGAAATCATTACCATGCAGGGCGGCTACATCAAAGTATCTTCGGAGGTTGGACAGGGTTCTACCTTTTCTGTATGGTTACCGCAGGAATAGGGTTCTTATGAAATATCACAGGATTGTGATATTTCAGGAGTGTCCAACAGGCCGTTCGTGACATTTCTGCGAGGTTTGCCTTTTACAATGGTGTCACCAATACGAAAGGATGGTGTTTACTATGGGCATTTTACAAGCAACGGATCTAAAAAAGTATTATGGAGTCAAGCCGAACATTACAAAGGCGCTGGATGGCGTGACGCTTTCTATTGAACAAGGAGAGTTTATCGCCATTGTCGGAACTTCCGGTAGCGGAAAATCTACACTGCTGAATATGATGGGCGGTCTGGATGTCCCGACTTCCGGCAGCGTCAAAGTAAAAGGGAAAGAACTTTCCCATATGAAAGACGAGCAGCTTACCATTTTCCGCAGGCGTAACATTGGTTTTGTATTTCAAAATTACAACCTTGTCCCTGTTCTCAATGTCTATGAGAATATCGTCCTGCCGATAGAGCTTGACGGCGAAACTGTGGATAAAGTATTTATGAACGAAGTGGTGGGTATGCTTGCGCTGCAAGATAAGCTCAACGGTATGCCGAACAATCTTTCTGGCGGTCAGCAGCAGCGCGTGGCGATTGCCCGCGCACTCGTCGCAAAGCCCGCCATTGTTCTGGCCGACGAGCCAACCGGCAATCTGGACAGCCGAACAAGCAGCGATGTTTTAGGGCTGCTCAAAACAACCAGCCAGAAATTCAATCAAACTATTGTGATGATTACCCACAATAACGAAATCGCCCAGCTTGCCGATCGCATTATCCGTATTGAGGACGGACGGATTCGCTCACAAGGGGGTGCGAACCGTGAATGACATCTTGTTTGGAAATAATAACAGTGGAGTATTGAAAAGGTTAGCAAAGCGCTCCCTGAAATCCCAAAAAAACTATATCGCAATTCTGGCGATTATGCTTGCAACGCTATTATTTACCAGCCTTTTCACAATTGCCGTCAGCTTGCAGATATCCATGCAGGACAGCAATATGCGAACAATCGGTACGTCTGCCCAAGTAGGCATAAAGCACATCACATTGGATGAATATGAAGCATTGAGTTCCGACAGCAGGATAAAAGCAGTAGGACACTCTATTATATTTGGAAATGCTGTAGGGGATTATTTTAACAAGATGCCCACAGAAGTACGCTGGGCCGATACAAATTACGCAAAGTGGACATTCAACTATCCTGATGTGGGCAGACTGCCCGAAGAAAAAAAAGAGCTTGCCACCAGTAGGATTGTGTTGGCGGCTATGGGTATTCCCGCGGAAGTTGGTACACAGATTAAATTGACCTATACCGCAGATGCTGATACGATAACGGATACTTTTACATTGTGCGGTATTTGGGACGGCGATTCTGTGGCATACCGACAAACCATCTTGCTTTCTGAACCCTACACAGAAAAAGTTGCTCCTGCTGTTCACGGTACATCTGATGGCACGGTAGCGGAATCTGCCGGGTATATCGACTGTGTTTTCATGCTCCCCTCTGCATGGAATATTGAAAAACAGGCAGAGGAAATTACAGAACAGTTCGGTTTAAGTGAGCGGGTGAACATTAACACCGCATATAGCACCGCTGAAATAAACCTATCAACCATACTCCCAGTATTGGCAGGTATTTTAATGATTTTTATAGCTGGATATCTGCTGATTTACAATGTGTTTTATATCTCGATTGCACAGGACATCCGTTTTTACGGTATGCTGAAAATGCTGGGTACAACAGCAAAGCAAATTCGTAAAATCATATACAAAAAGGCAATACATCTATCCTTAATCGGTATTCCTTTCGGTCTGGCTTTAGGCTGGCTTGTGGGTCGGTTATTGCTTCCAGCCATTATAGGAATGTTAGGTGAGGATATGCGTGTGGTGATAACTGCAAATCCTCTTATCTTCTTTGCGGCTGTCGTTTTTGCATTGATAACCGTATTCATAAGCTGTCGGAAGCCCGCAAAAATAGCGGCTAAGGTTTCACCGATTGAGGCCCTACGCTATGTGGAACAGGCGTCAGGCAAGAAAAGGCAAAAGCGCAGCAGGCATATCAGCGCTACCATGATGGCAAAGGGAAATCTTGGCCGCAACAAGAAAAAGGTTGTAATTGTTACGCTTTCCTTTGCATTGAGTATTGTGCTGCTCAACAGCGTATATACCTATATCAATTCTTTCGATTTTGATAAATTTGTGTCTGATTTCAGTCTCACCGACTTTACCGTTGCTGACGCATCAATCATCAATAGCAATAGCCCGTTTAATACAGCGAATGTAAGTAAGGATTTCACTGAGCAGGTCAAAAGTTTGGAGGGATTGGAAAACATTGGGAATATCTATTTGCAGAACACTCCCCAGCCGCTTGATGATGTGTCGCTGGAAAAGTTAAAGGAGCTGTCGGGACAGTCCGAGGCAGTTGCGAATGAGTACGGCAATTATGCGGTACGAAAGGAACATGGTGTGAACCTTTATGGCTTTGATGAATGGCCCGCTGAATATCTGCAAGTGATTGAGGGAACTGTGGATGAGGAACAATGGCAGTCGGGTAATGGTGTCTATGTTACTCCTATGCGAATGGTAGGTGACGGTACTTTGTCGTTATACCATCCGGGGGATCAGGTTACAATCACCTGTGGGGACGGAACGAACAAGACCTATAATGTCCTTGCCGTCGTGAATATACCAGGGGCTTTTTCCACCCCATTAAGTATTGATATGGGCGTGGAGTTTATATTGCCATCCGAGGAATTTCTGAATGATGTTGGTTCTGCGGACTACTTACCGATGAAAACCGTTTTTGACATAGACGACGAGCATATTATTCCTACGGAAAACTGGCTGAAAAACTATACTGCCAACACGGACAGCAGTTTGGACTACTATTCAAAAGTTACCCTTCGACAGACATTCCAGAGCATGATAGATATGTTCCGCCTTGTCGGTGGTACGCTTTGTGCAATCCTCGCCCTGATTGGCATTTTGAATTTCATAAACTCCATGACTACCTCTATTCTCTCCCGGCACAAAGAAATTGCCATGCTGCAATCTGTCGGCATGACCGGGCGGCAGGTAAAGGAAATGCTGATCTTTGAGGGAATTGGTTACTCGTTGCTGGGGCTATCGTGTTCGTTGGTTCTTTCAATAATCGCCAGCGTAACAGTGGTACGGATGATGGGCGCTGAATTGAGCTACTTTACTTGGCATTTTACGCTACTCCCAGTTGCCCTTTGTGTTGTTCCCCTGATTGTGATTACAGCTGTTATTCCTTTGCTGTGCTATAAAAAGATGGCGCAGAAAACAGTCGTTGAGCGTTTGAGAATAGCCGAATAACAGCCTGATATTTAAAACGGTCGTCTTTTTTTGGGACGACCGTTTTTAAATGTCACAAGGTTGTGATATTTCAGCCGGATATACTACCAAAAATCCAGTTTGCCGTGACATTTCTGCGAGGCTTTGCTTTTAATATTGTTGCCATAAAGTAAAACTACCTGCCAGATGGCAGATACGTTCAATAGTCGTCACTACCCACTGCCAGTCCTTCAGTTTTACTATCTTCATCTGTTTTTGCTGAAAAAGAAACACAATGGGCACGTTTATGTGGCTGCGAGTTTCTTTGCAGAAGGAAAAGCTATCCATTTCTGGCTTAGAAACGTCTAAGGTAATTAGATCAGGTTCATATTTGAGCTTTTTTAAACCCTCACATCCATTTTCTGGGGTAAAAACAAGATACTCAAGTAGCTGAAAATAGTCTTTCAAGGGATCGAACAGATCTTTTTCATCATCAATAATCAGAATTTTTTCATGGTTACTTTCCCCAATATAGTAGGTTCATCATTATTTTAACAATAATATAAAAAAGAATGAAATTTAGCGAGGGAATTGATGATATGAAGTGGAGAGGTGGAAATCTGTTAGGAATTTTCATTTTGATCGTGCAAGGGGAATTAGAGGGAGGCATTGCTGGATTTGTTGTAGAAGTCCTTTCGTAATATTACGGGGAGAATTTGTTGTGGACATATGAAAAGTTCCATCTTGGATTGATACATTCATCATACTATTTCGTTGGAAAAAGTTAGATAATCAACACGCGTGATTATTTTTCTTTCTTGTCTTTGACAATAAAACCAGCAACAAAAAAACAACCAAATCCCATAAGTATCTTGATTATTTGACCTATTATTCCAATATCATCAATGGTTAATATAAATAAAAAAGACCCAAGAAAAATAAAAGGAATAGCAAGAAACCATCTCAAAATATGAAACCCTCCCCTGATTTTATTAATGCCTATAGATCATAATTCGATAGTAGTTCATTTAAATTTTGCCAATTAAAAAAGGTACTTAGGAATCGCTTTTGATGCTGAGTCCAAAATACCCTTAGAATTGAGAGTAAGGATTTAGACTAAAATGAAACGAACTTGATTAGCTAATATAATCCCAATCCTAATTTATGCCGCATATTTCTGAATGGATATTATTGTATACGTTCAAAATATCGAGAATACGGCTTATTTCATATTTGCAACTCGCCGCTCGAATCATTTTTACTAAGGCATGAATTGATCTAAAATGTCAGGGTGTGTCTGTTTTCTTGGCATAGTAAGGGACACAATATTCGACGTGAGCTCCTTTTTCGCGTCTCTTAAGCCGTTCATGGAGCACTATATTTCGCGTATCTCTATTTTACGCGTCTCAAGAGCCGTTTATGGAGCGCTTTATCTCGAGACTCCCCGTTTTTCGTGTCTCTGTTTTTGATATGTAATGTTATGGGGACAACAGTAAGTTTTTTTGTGGCATGTGAAAAGAGCACCTCCCCTTTCTAAAGAAGGCCACTGAAAAAGTCCAACTAATTTAAAAGCTAAGACGAAACAATACAATATATTGAAAATCAACATTCTTTAAATACTAGTTATAGATGTCCTTATAAGTTGTTTTTGATGGCTAGGTACTTTTTCAGCAATCTCTTTTTAAAGTGGGGGGTTTTGTTATATGATATAAGTTGGGTTTCGATTGATTTATGGTCGAGTATATTATATGAACGCAGAAGAAAGATGTGATTATTATATTAAAAAGCAGCTTTTGGAATTTGTTTGGTACTTTGATTGTGGTTTTGAGCGGTGCGGTGCTGACGTTATTGGCACCAAAGATCCTGTCTGTTGAGGATTTTGGTCTGTGGCGAACTTTTATGCTCTATTCTACCTATGCTGGAATCTTACATTTGGGGATTGCAGATGGGTATTTATTGAATAATGTCTCTTTGAGTCAATCGCAGGCTCTGAAAAATTTACGGAACAGCTTGCCTTTTTTAGTTCTGCAGCAAATAGTGATTTCCCTGCTGATCTTTCTTGTTCTGCTTTTCACGTTTGAAAAGAGCTCCAGTATTTTCATTGCAGCAGGTGTCTTGCTGTTTTCGATTGTCTTGAATATTCGTACGCTCATTGATAATTATCTCATCATCATTAAAGACTTTAAGACATCCAATATTGTCAAAATCCTAGATAAAGTCATTTATTTGATTTTGATTGTAATTATGATCGTCTTTTTAAAGGCAAGCTACGAACAGATTATGGTTTACAGCATTATTGCTTCTTTGTTGGCATTATTGATTTTATTTTGGAAGGTAAGGGCGCGGCCTGAAATACCAAAGCAATTTATTCAAAAAAATGTATCTAATATCAAGATTGGCAGCCAGTTATTCTATAGTAATATTCTGATTATCGTGTTATTTAACATTGATAGTATTGTAGTGAGCTTATTTTTAGGAAACATGATTTTTGCGGTATTTTCCTTTGCCATCACAATCGTCATGTTAATCAATCAGTTCGCTGAGTCGATTTCTCAGGTTTTCTTCCCGTATCTGGCTACTGATTTGAAAGAAAATATGTTCAAGGTCAATAAAGTCATCGTGTTTGCGATCTTTGGTATTTGGCTGCTGATTATGCAGTTTACTTACTTGCTTGTTCCGGTCATTGAATGGGTATATCCAAAATATGCAGGCAGTATCCCGGTGCTACTGGTGTATTTGTTAATGTCGTTGTTTACCTTGATTATCAGGGTATCGCAGAACAATCTCTATAAGGTTCAATTGATGCAGGTGCGTTTTATTAAAATCGAATTGGTGGTATTTCTGTTTACGATTGTAAGCCTAGCCCTTTTGTACAAGCATCTTTCCATACTGGCTATTGCCTTTGTGATTTTGGCAGCTAGGGCAATATGGTATTTGCTCAATGAATTCGGCATCGGCAATAAGGATCGCTCGATTCTGTATCTGCTGGGCGGCTTCGTTATCTACAGTCTGTTGTTCTATCTGATTTATACTAGGGTGGACATGCTCATTGTGCAGATGCTTGCCTTCTTTATCATTTCACTGCCGGTTTATATTGGATTGATTAAAAAAATCAAAGGATCTAGACAGGCAAGTGTTCCATCCGGCTCACAATAATAGGGGAACATGTTATCAAGACCAAATTGATAAAAATTCCAAATAGAGGTTGATACAAATTGGTCAAAAACCAATTTGTATCAACCTCATACTTTATTCAATCATCTTGCTTTTTATTGAATAAAGGGATATGAAAATGGATTGCTGAATCAGCACATAGTATTTCAATTTGGCCTAATAACAACTTTGCAATAATCTATTTTTGGGATATATTTTTTCCAAAATCGTTGATCACCTAAAATGCACATTTAAAGCCAGTTAAAATATTGCTGAAAGTACAGCGATTATACAAGGAAATCAGCATTAGAAATCGAATTATAAAATATAAAAGAAGTTAATTTGATTACTGATCCTTGAAAAATAGTGAATAGCTAGTTTACGGGCTTGGTCGAATTTGCGTCCAAAGGGTGAGGTGTAATTAAGGACCCAAAAAGCACGCACCAAAGGGTCAACTCGATACATTATGTTACCGTATCGACAATCCATCGAGCGT
>NZ_CAMLDX010000104.1 GCF_946478885.1 uncultured Bacillus sp.
GGAATTAGCATTTTACATAAAGGAGCCATCACATCATTTGCAAAAAGCCAGTCTTCCACTATGCAAAAGCGTATTTTCTATTCAAAATTGAATACGGCTTTGCCGCATCAGTTATATTTTAATGCCATGTAGCTGGCAAAATTTGAACAAGGAGACGGCTATTTCAGGGTGATTTTCATTCTGGCATGTTTTTTGCAAATAAACCTAGCATATCAAACAAAAAGAGGTGTTCAATATGTCAATCAAAGAACAAGCCTTTGTTGTTACTGAATCTGATAATCCGCTAACTGAGTTCCAATCTGTGTTAAAAGAGGCAATGAATATTCTGCACTATTCTGAAGAAGCATACGAACTTCTAAAAGAACCGATTCGGTTTTTGGAAGTAAAAATTCCTGTAAAAATGGACAATGGAAAAACAAAGGTTTTCATCGGCTACCGTGCACAACATAATGATGCAACTGGGCCTACAAAAGGCGGCATCCGTTTTCACCCGGATGTCACACCAGATGAGGTGAAGGCATTATCTGGCTGGATGAGTTTAAAATGCGGGATAAATAGTCTCCCTTATGGAGGAGCAAAAGGCGGCATTATCTGCGATCCGCGAAAAATGAGTTTCCGCGAATTGGAACAGCTAAGCCGCGGATATGTCAGAGCCATTAGTCAAATTGTCGGTCCCACTAAAGATATTCCTGCGCCAGACGTTTATACAAATTCACAAATTATGGCCTGGATGCTAGACGAGTACGACCATATCCGAGAATTTGACTCACCAAGCTTTATTACAGGCAAACCGATTGTTCTTGGAGGTTCCCAGGGACGGGAAACAGCCACTTCCAAAGGTGTTTTTATCACTCTTCAATTAGTAAGTGAGCTTAAGAAAATACCGATGAAGGATATGCGGGTCATTATTCAAGGCTTTGGTAATGTAGGCAGTTATTTAGCCAAGTATTTATATGATGCCGGGGCTAAAGTGATCGGAATATCTGATGTCCTCGGCGGTCTGTATGATTCAGCTGGACTTGATATTCCTTATTTACTGGAGCATCGTGATTCGTTTGGCGTTGTTTCTAATCTCTACGAAAATTCCATCTCCAATCAGGAATTAATCGAAAAGGAATGTGATGTATTGGTTCCCGCTGCTATCGGAGGACAAATTCACAAAGGAAATGCTGCCAAACTGCAATGCAACATTATCATTGAAGCAGCCAACGGCCCAACGACAAGAGAGGCAGCGGAAATTCTGAAGAAGCGGGATATTTTGCTAGTACCGGATATATTAGCAAATTCCGGTGGAGTCATTGTCTCTTATTTTGAATGGTGTCAAAACAACCAAGGCTATTATTGGAGTGAAGCATTAATTCACGAACGCCTTAAGGAAACGATGACAGCAAGCTTCTTCCAAGTTTTACGAACCGCTCAGCAGTATAAAACGGAAATGAAGGTAGCCGCTTATATCGAGGGAATTCGCAAAATAGTGGAAGCATCCAGTATGCGCGGTTGGATTCGTATTTAAGCATATAAGATCTCAACTATTATTCAGGGGTACCGTAACAGCTATTCTTTTATTATTAGAAAAAGGAGATGAATACAATGATATTCAATCATTTTTTTAAAGAGACCGAATACTCATTCATTCGTTATGATTGCATCCCAAGCAAACAGTATTACTATGGAGGGGTGTAAAACAAATGGACTATTACGAAATAGTTACCTGTCCCTGGCATGGTGTGGTCAAAGAAGTTTCCATTACTAAAGGGACTGCGATTGAGAAGGAAAACGCATTATTTTTAATCCAATTGCAAAACGGCGAAATAAGACCAATAATACCCGGACTAAGAGGATTGGCAGAATCAATCGAAATACAAGCAGGAGATAAAGTGATTCCGGGTATGGTTCTAGCCTATATTAAACAAGAACTTTTTATGACGGAAGGTGGTTAATCATCCCTTTCCAAAGAAAAGAAGGTGCCCGCTCACCTTCTTTTCTTTTACCTTAAATTATTTTATTTATGTCACTACTCTGATATTATAAGTGTGTTTAGAATAGGATATTTTTTTATTAAGGAGGGGCTTCACATCTTAAAAGAAAACTTTGATAAAGCAAATATTCTAGAAGATTCCCATCACGATTTCACAAACGGGCAAAGCCTGTCAGAACGTTATGAGAGATTGCATATAGAAAAAAAGGAATTAGAGGAATGGATCGAGGATTTAACATTAATGCTTTCCAGCGTATATGATGAAATACTTGTCGTCAATGCAAAGGGTGAATTAGTTCGCTACAGTGAGCATGTAATTTCCGAGTTTTGGAATCTCAATTTGAAGGATTTGTTATATAAAAATATTCTTGAATTGGAGGACGAAGGTATGTTCAATCCCTCCGTCACGCGACTGGTGCTTGAACAAAAGAAAAAAGTATCCGTTGTTCAGGAAACTAGAACAGGAAAGAAGGTGTTAGCTGTTGGCATCCCTGTTATCAATAAGGAAGGGAACATTAAGAGGATCATCATTGCCTCTAGGGATATTACCGAAACAACGAAACTAAAAAATGAATTAAAACAAATGAAAAAAATCTCAAGCGAATATAAAAAGGAATTGGAGAGCATCAAGCATAAAGAGGAATTTATCAAAAAAATGGTCTATTGCAGTCAAAAGATGGAGCAGATTATGAATCAAATCCAAAAACTAGCTCCCTACTCTTCTACTGTCCTATTACATGGCGAATCAGGAGTAGGAAAAGAAGTTATAGCCCAAGCTGTCCATCAGCTTGGAAACCGCTTTGATAAGCCCTTTTTAAAATTGAATTGTGGAGCTATTCCAGAGAATCTCTTAGAAAGTGAATTATTCGGGTATAAGAAAGGAGCATTTACTGGGGCTGATAGACAAGGAAAAGACGGATATTTCACCCAGGCAAACGGAGGCATTTTATTTTTAGATGAAATCGGGGAAATGCCCTTACATCTTCAAGTAAAATTATTACGTGTTCTCCAAGAGCAGGAAGTCATTCCGATTGGGAGTACGGTTCCAATAAAAATTGATGTTCAGGTTATCGCCGCTACAAATAAACATTTAGAGAAGATGGTTGAACAGGGAACCTTCAGAGAAGATTTGTTTTACAGATTAAATGTCATCCCAATCTATATCCCCCCTTTGCGTGATAGACGTGAGGACATTCCCATATTGGCCTTTCACTACATCCAGCAATTAAATGAGCGATATGATAAAAATTTTCATCTTACCTCTGATGCGTTAAATATGCTGGAGATTTATGATTGGCCCGGTAATATAAGGGAATTACAGAATATGATTGAACGGCTGGTTGTCTCAGCTGAATCCGAAGACATTGACGGAGATTTTGTCAGCCCATTTATGAGACTTGGCACTTCATTTAAGAAAACGAAGCCAATGATTACAAGGATCATTCCGCTTCAGGAAGCATTGGAGTCTGTTGAAGAACAATTGATTTGTCTTGCGATGAAACAATACAAAACAACAACAAAGGCCGCAAAAGCACTCGGAATCAGCCAGTCCTCCGTCAGCCGAAAGTATCAAAAAATAATAAACGAACAATGAAAAACCAACTTTGGGTAGACAGATTGTTCCTCGGAAAAGGTTCGGCATGTTCATGGGGTATTAAGAAATGGAATAAGTCGAATATCAAGCCGAACAGCACACAGCCCTTTTTTGCGTCAAAGGGGCTATCCAAAAAAAGTCAGCATCCACCATGGCTCTATATCCAGTGCAGGATTTAGGCAAAGCGTTACTAAATATTGTTAATGTGGTGCCTGACACTTTTACTTTTAGGAAAGTTCTTATTTATTTGGCACAAATATTGCTTTCTCAAATAAGTAGAAAAAATAGAAAGGGTGTTTGACATTGAGTTTACATTTAATGCATATTAATGGAGAAAAAATCGAAAGCAATGGAAGAAAATGGATTGATGTTATAAATCCTGCAACGAAAGAAGTTATTGGCAGAGTCACAAAGGGAGGAGCTTTAGAAGCAAAATTAGCAGTAGATGCTGCTTATACAGCCTTTAAGGAATGGTCCGCAAAAACAGCTGGAGAGAGGGCTCAGCTCTTGATGAAATGGTTTCAGTTAATCGATGAGCATCAGGAGGAACTTGGACGCATCATGACTAGAGAACAAGGAAAGCCACTTAACGAGGCGATTGGCGAAATTAATTATGCCAACAGCTTTATTTCCTGGTATGCAGAGGAGGGAAAACGAATTTATGGTGAGACCATCCCTTCTTCTCACCGTAATAAGAGATTACTCGTGCTAAAGCAGCCTGTAGGGGTCGTTGCGGCCATTACACCTTGGAACTTTCCAGCAGCCATGATAACCCGCAAAGTAGCGCCAGCTCTTGCTGCAGGATGTACTGCTGTTATCAAGCCGGCGACACAGACACCACTAACTGCACTCAGGCTTGTTGAATTAGCAGATAGAGCCGGGATTCCTAAAGGAGTCTTAAACATAGTCACTGGAGATTCGAGAGCCATAGGAGATGTCTGGTTACAGGACAGCAGAGTTCGAAAATTGACATTCACTGGTTCGACTGAGGTTGGAAAACAGCTGATGAAAGGGGCGGCAGATACTGTTAAGAAGATATCGTTAGAATTGGGTGGCCATGCTCCATTTATTGTGATGGAGGACGCTGATCTCGATAAAGCCGTAATGGAGGTCATCGCTTCCAAATTCAGAAATGCGGGGCAAACGTGCATTTGTACAAATCGAGTCTATGTTCATGAATCCATTGAGAAGCCATTTAATGAAAAATTCTGCCGTGCGGTTGAACAATTAAAAGTCGGAAACGGTATGGATACAGGAACAGACATCGGACCTTTGATTGATGAAAATGCGGTCGATAAAGTTACCGAGCATATAGAAGATGCCATTATGAAAGGAGGAAGAATTCTCTATGGAGGGAAAAAGGTCAATGACGGAGACGGCTTTTATTTTGAACCAACTATTATTTCGAATGTCACCGACGATATGCTTTGTATGACAGAGGAGACCTTTGGACCTTTGGCACCTGTTTCAACCTTTAAAACGGAAGAAGAAATCATTGAAAGGGCCAATCATACACCCTTTGGCCTAGCAGCCTATGTGTTTACGACAAACATTAGCAAAGCGATCCGTATTAGTGAACAGCTTGAATACGGAATTGTTGGACTAAACGACGGCCTCCCTTCCGTAGCTCAGGCTCCATTCGGCGGTTTTAAGGAAAGCGGTTTAGGAAGAGAAGGCGGACACTATGGAATTGATGAATTTTTAGAAGTAAAATATATATCCATTTCATTATAGAAAGATAGGTATATATGAAATAATTCGACAGAAAAAGAAGGAATGATTCCTACGGCGATCCATTCCTTCTTTTCTTTTGATGAACTATGCAAAAATGAATAACTTATGCAAATTTGCATAAATCGACAGTTGATACCAGCTCTTTATCCTGTCTTCCTGTAGGTTGCGTTTATCAGGCTTTGATGGCGTTCTTCAATTTTGGGGAACCTTTTCAAACTCAATCAACATAAGAAGAGATTAGAATTCCAATCAAATGATCGATTTGTTTTATAATGTCTTATTCTTTTTTCATACTTTTTTCAGTATTCACTAATAAAATATTTATTAAACAGATGTATTTTCATAACCCCTTATGGAAATCTGTTTGATTCCGGCATTCTTTTTTTGCCGGATTTTTTTAATTATTAAAGGCTATCCAAAGAGTCGTCAAACTGAAGCTATCATTAGAAAAGGTTAAAAAAGACGGCATTTCTTCTTTGCAAATCTTAAACAGTCAAGCTTGTCTTACAAGAAATCATCCGCCATCTCATCTTTTGCCTCCACTATCTTGAAAGGATGCTCCGTTTTTGCTCGGCTCATAATTCATCACTAGTACTTCATCAATTTTTCCGCGTTTTGAAGCAACTGAGTTGATACTTCTGGTTGCTGATACTATTTTCATATGGAATATTGTTTCTTCCTCTGTATTGACCTCTTCATATATTTCTTTAATAAAATTAGTCGCGGAATTACTTAATAAAAATCTGCAACCGCGTTTATGTAAATCAAGGCAAAGGTCTCTTAACCTTTCCTGGTCGTCCCTTTTAAATCCATCTAAGCTGTATGAAGTGAAAGAGGAGGTATCTGAAACCGGATCATAAGGAGGATCAAAATAAACAAAATCCCCTTTTTGGGCATCCGCCACAACTTTCTCAAAATCCTCATTTAATATGATTACCCTGTCATCTAAGCTTAAATAATCATGAACAGCCTTAAGCACCTCTTCATTCACAATATTAGGATTTCTATATCTCCCAAAAGGCACATTGAATTGTCCCCTGCTATTCACCCTAAACAAGCCATTGAAGCAAGTCTTGTTTAAATAAATGATTCTTGAGGCTTTTTGAACCGGGGAAAGTCTCGCGTATTCCTCCGGATCTCTATCAAGTCTACGCATCTCATAAAAATACTTCTCATCGTGCTTACTCTCATGTTCCTTTAAATAAACAACTAACTCGTCAAAATCGTTTTTTACGGCTTGATATACATTCACCAGTTCTTTGTTGATATCATTTATTACTGCCCTATCGGGTTGAAGATCAAAAAGAACAGCTCCTGCTCCAATAAACGGCTCATAGTAAGTATTTATATCCTTCGGTATGTACTTTCTTATCTCCGAGAGGAGCTGACGCTTCCCTCCAGCCCACTTCAAAAAAGGCTGAACCAATTTGTTTTTTGCTGCATTAATCATTATCGTGCTCTCCCTTATGTCTTCCAACAAAAATGTTAAAAATTACGAACAGAATTTTTCTCTAATCATATCATTTTACCTGTTTCAATTGAATCATCAAATTCTACTTAGAAACATTGGGGAGAGTATCCGTCATTTTATCAAAAAGCAAATTATACTTTTACAGAATATTTCCATTGAAAATATGCCCTAAAGAATTATTTCCTTCTCCAGAAAAAAACGTCAGGTCTTATAAATAAGTCAGTTAATCAGAATTTTATGAATATTCAAAGTGCCATCCCTACATTATTTTGAATCTATGAATCAGTTTATTTACACAATTTTTTTGTACTGTTTCCTATTTCTTTGGATCTTTCAGGATAGTGTATATTTTTATATATAATTGGCATCCTTTATTATTCTCCAAAAACTTTTTAATTGTTCTGCAGAGAATTTCCATTCTTTTTTATCTAATTCATCCCTAAAAAAGCTCTCTAACTCATCTTTAGTCTGAAGACGCTCAACATTTTTATCTTCCGACCAATCGTGTAAATTCATTCCTTCATAGTTGAAAAATGCTAAAGGTTTGACGTACAATTTTTCTATGCAGGTTTTTTTCATTATGTAATTGCGGAGGAGCCAAGCTGCCCCGGAAGCCTGGGTAACTGGATTGCCATAATCTGATTTTACAATTAAATTCCTACCTTCTTTATCAAAAATACTAGTATGTTCACCAGTATTTCCCAATAAATCATCTAAAAATGAAAACTTGCCACCATTCTGTTTAGTCAAACCAATGACAATGTGTCCTTTCCAATGTTTTGTTTCAATAACATAGAATCCTGTTGGCAAAAGCACTAAGTGATCGATTTGCTTAGTATTCGCACGGTCATCTGGTATAAAGATATTTGGTATGATAATCATCTCTTCTTTAGCAAGTCTCTTTTTATTTACTAAATTTCTTTTGAAATTTAGTAAAATCTCATATGTAAGGATCTCACCCCTATTTCTAAAATTTTTCTTTATAGCTTCATTTTCCTGTTTTAGTTTATTAATCTCCTCTTGATGCAATTGATCAATTTGCTGGAGCGTATCATCAAATGTCGTTGCGGACATTTCTAACTGTGCTTGGTGTGATTCCATTAAGGCTGTTATTTTCTGCTTATGTGATTCTTGAAACAACTACTAAAATACTTACCGAAACAGAAGTAATAGGGTTTCAAAAACATGCAGACTCATCATATACGATATCCTTTAAAAATGGGGGGAATTTGGTTGCAGATGCAGTTGTATTTGCCATTGGAGCAAATACTGCTTCTAATATACTGAAGCACTTGGATTCATGCTTAGCCGAGCTATTACAACAAATCCCTTTTACTTCCTCTGGATCTGTTTCATTAGGGTATAAATTAAAGGATCTCCAGAATATTCCCAAAGGATATGGGATTACAATACCTGCTAGGGAGAAAAGAAAAATTTCAGCGATTACATTTAGTTCGCAAAAATGGGATAATCGGGTCCCACGTAAGGATTTTGGCTTAATTCGTGTTTTTGTAGTTGGCTATAATAATCCAGAGATAGTTACTTTAGACGATGAAACATTAGTAAATATCGTTAAGAGTGAAATAAAAGATCTTATTGGTATTTCTTCGGATTCATGTTTGATACATGTTAATAGATGGAAAGATGGAAGACCTCAATATACGATTGGCCATTTAGATAAAATAAATAAGATTAAAGAAAGGTTAGTATTACATCCATCCCTTTTTCTGGCTGAAAGCTCCTATAATGGTGCTGGATTAAGTGATTGTATATTTTCAGGTGTAAATACAGCAAAAATAATTGTAGAAACCTTTTATACAGATATACAAATACCTTCCGAAGTCCTCTCTACACAAAATGGACAGGAGTTACTATTATAATTTTTTGTTTAAAAATTGTCTTTTTATAAAATTTTTTAGAATTGTATAGATTAATCTAAATAAATCGCAAAAAATAAAGAAATAGAGAGATTTATACTTTCTGTCTCTCATTTATAGTAGATTGCCTCTGAATTTTTAATATTGCTTCATGTGGAGAGATATTCCTGTATTTGGCAATCAAAAAATGGTTCTTACGAACCTTTGGTGAATGACTCTGATAATTCCTTTCATGCTCTAATTAATATAGAAATGGAAGGAGGAATCTACCATGAATATAATCCTTCAACCACTAGATAAACATTTGAATTTGATGAATTCATTTCAAGACGACAATGTCTTAACATTTGTTTTTAAGCTCGACACCAAATCAGCCTATTGCCCTTATTGCGGTTGCCTTTCGATCATCCCCATAGCTCTTATGTTCGAGTTGTTCATGATCTTCCTATCTGTGACAAAGAGGTCACAATGGTAATCCAATTGCATAAATGGTTTTGTGATAACGTTGATTGTTCCAAAAAAATCTTTACTGAACGATTGACATGGCTGAGCCCGTATCGTCGAAAAACCAATCGATTAGAAGAAACTCTTCGTACCCTTGCATTTTCCATGAGTTGTCTACAAGCTGAAAAGGTCTGTCATTGTTTGCATATGCCAACCAGTCACGATACACTGTTAAATTTAATTAAAAAAGCAGACATTCAATCTGATTATGAGAATACACCCTTTTGTAGCAATGGATGATTTTGCTTTTCGGAAAGGCAGCTATTATGGCACGTTATTTTGTGATTTAATAACTGGACAACCAATTGATTTACTTCCCTCACGAAAACAAGAAGATGTTAAAAATTGGATTCAAGATCACTTGACTATTAAACTAATGACACGAGATGGTTCAAATACCTATCGAAAAGCAATTGAATGTACCGAGCGACCAATCTCGCAAATAATGGATCGCTTCCACTTGCTTCAAAACCTTCATAAATGTATGTTAGGAGCGTTACAACGACTTCTTCCTAAACGATGGGATAAAATAACCCAAGATACAGCAGTAGCTTCTGTAACAATAGATGATAACCAACAAGAACTTTCCAAACTGAACCCCAAACAACAGAAGAAATGGGAATTGATTCAAACCATTCAAAAGGAATACGGTGAGGGAATCCCAATAAGAATTCTAACTTGGAAATATAAATTAGATCGTAGAACAATCTCCAAATATATAAAAACGGAGTTCGCCCCAATTCAGAAAAAGAAACCTCGTCCCTCTATGCTTAATCCCTTTTTAGAGATCATCTTTGAAATGGTTAAAAATCATGCCACCTCACGTCTAATCTATGAACAGATAAAAAGGCAATTGTTTAAGGGCGGATTTGATTCAGTACGTGTAAAAGTAGCAGCTATTCGAAAAGAACTGATGAAGAATTCGATTAATGAAAAGCCACCTGAAAAATCCTATGGTCGGCAACCAACTATTTCACTTTATTGGAAATTGAATCAACAACTTTCTGAAGAAGAACGACAGGATCTTAATTATGCATTAACAAAATTTCCCGATACTCAAGAAGTATATGCTTTTGTCCAATACTTTCGTGAATGTGCCAATAATTATGACTCCTTGAGTATTCAGAGGCTAATTCCATCTGTGAGAAAAGATGCAATTCCTGAAATCAGAAGTTTCGTCAATTATTTACATAAAGAGCTTCAATCCATTATATTATCGATGCATTACACATATAGCAACGGTGTGATAGAAGGGCAAATTAATAGATTAAAAACAATAAAAAGAATGCTCTATGGCAGTGCAAGTTTTACTTTATTAAAGAAACGTGTGTTATTTCATTTGTAAACATTATTTTAATAAAACAGTTTCCCCTAAAGAGGCACATCCTTATATTAATTCACCATATTTGCGTAAGAACCATTTTCATGATGCCATAAACAGCTAGTTTAAAGACTTTAAAATGATGTTCCGCTCTTATAGCAAGATATGCTTGATTGGCAAGAGGATACTGATTTATTGAAGTGGCTTAATGATTTCTGTAGATAATATTATGGAAAGATTTCTAATTTGCATTTAGGGTTTAATCTTATTTTCACCGAAAATCTTTCCATAATAAAACACTTTCGATAATTTCCCATTCCCGAGTTCCCAATAAATATGACATTCCTTTTCTGTTGAACATATTCACCTAGAAAGATGTCCAGAATGCGTCTCTTTGGAACATGGGGACCTCCTCAAATCTAAAGAGAGGAGGTCTTTATGTACAGGAAATTGCGCCTTTTTCCTAGTTGCTTCTTTCCTCTTAATTTCTCGTTCAGCTACTTCAATCGATAATAAATCCAAATAAGAACTCTTCATAGGTGATTTGTTGTTCATTTGCTGCGCGCAAATAAGCGTTCACTTGTTCACGTATGGCCGGTAGCTGTAGCTTTTTTAGATATTCATCCATCTGATAACAGTGTGTATTCAGTGAAAATATCTCCCTTTCTGTAAAAGTTGATCGTACGGGCTAAATCTAGGAGCCTGTACTGTGACAGACTGCCCCATTTCATATTTTATTGAGTCCGACTTAGTTCCTTCTGGTTGGTCATAAGGTAAAGGAAGTGCTTTACGCTATCAACTGTATATAGCTGGTCTTTTATACAACGGTTTCCGGCTTGTTCTACCCTC
>NZ_CAMLDX010000105.1 GCF_946478885.1 uncultured Bacillus sp.
GCAGATAAAGACTTTCTTTCCAAAAGTCGGACATTTTAAAATCGCACGCATTCGAATAAAAATTCAAAAAGATAATAATGGAGGTAATTTTAATGGTTAACAATTTACAGGATACAACTACGTTGCATAACGGTGTAAAAATGCCTTGGTTTGGTATTGGAGTATTTAAAGTAGAAGAGGGACCTGAGTTAGTTAATGCGGTAAAAGCAGCTATTAAGAATGGTTATCGTAGTGTTGATAATGCAGCTATCTATGGAAATGAGGAAGGAGTCGGACAAGGCATCCGTGAAGGAATTCAAGAAGCAGGAATTTCAAGAGAAGATTTGTTTGTGACTTCCAAAGTTTGGAATGCTGATTTAGGATATGAGTCTACAATAGCAGCATACGAAACAAGTTTAAAAAAACTTGGTTTAGAATATCTTGATTTATACCTCATTCACTGGCCTGTAGAAGATAAATATAAAGACGCATGGAAAGCGTTAGAGACCCTTTATAAAAAAGGGCGGGTAAAAGCAATTGGGGTAAGTAATTTCCAAATCCATCATCTTGAAGACTTGATGAAAGACGCAGAGATTAAACCGATGGTGAATCAAGTGGAGTACCATCCACGTTTGACTCAAAAAGAACTTCAGTCGTTCTGCCAAGAACATGGAATTCAGCTAGAGGCATGGTCTCCATTAATGCAAGGCCAATTATTAAGTAATGAGGTTTTAACAGAAATTGCAAGAAAGTATAACAAATCTGTAGCTCAAGTCATTTTACGGTGGGATTTACAAAATGGTGTTGTGACGATTCCAAAGTCTACAAAAGAACATCGAATTATTGAAAACTCTACAGTGTTTGACTTTGAGTTAACGAAAGAAGATATGGGACGAATTAATGGCTTAAATCAGAATCATCGAGTGGGTCCCGATCCGGACAATTTTGATTTCTAATGAAATTCTTAATAAACTTACCAAATGAAATATAGGAAAGTGTCCCTACTGTAATTTTAATAAGTGACCTTTATAGGTGGCTTTCACTATCAACCATATAAATCAATCCAATTTAAAGTGAGATTGACATATATAAAAGTCATTTATGAATTGCACGACGCTAGAGGAATTTGTTATAAGGTAATACACCCTTGGATAACTTTTCGGGGCTGTCCAAAAAGTGCCTGGCATCCACCAAATGAACTATATCTAGAAACCGTTTATGTAAATAAACGCTAGATAAAGCATCGTGGTGCCTGGCACTTTTGCTTTCAGGACAGCCCCATTAAAAACCAACCTTTTATATTAAGATCAATAGATTATATACAATTAAAAATATGAAAGGAGTGATATCACCAGTGCTATTTAGTCCCTATGCATTAAAAGGTTTACAATTAAAAAGCAGAATTGTCATGCCGCAGATGTGTCAGTATTTTGTGGAAACTAAAGATGGAAAACCAAACGATTGGCATTACGTTCATTATGTAAGTAGAGCGTTTGAATCAGAACCATCGAATGGGTCAAACCCCTGACAATTTTGATTTTTGATGAGATACAAAACAATATAGTTGTACATGATGAGGCTACCTTTTTATAAGCAAAAATGCCTCTTATTTTCTGTTTAAAAGAAGGGGGGAAATCCATACTATTAACCATATATTATTAAATACAATTGATAATTAAAAAAGCAATTAAGAGGGATTCAATATGTTTCTGAATTTAAAAGGGAAAACTGCGCTAGTTACAGGGTCTACAGCAGGAATTGGTAAAGCAATTGCAATGTCATTAGTAATAGAAGGTGTTACCGTCATTATAAATGGACGCCATAAAGAAAATTCACGGAATAATCAGCTAATTTATATAGTTCCACTTCACCAAATTGCGTTTTTAATTTACGTTTTGTTGAGCCATTTCGGTAATTGCTAGGTCCATCACTCCGGCGTTGGTGTTTCTCATAACCTAGCTGCTCATCCATTTCACATTGGAGTACTTCCTCCAAAATATCAGAAAACATTTCTTTAATCGTTTCCATGATTTGATTGGTACTGGTGAATTTTTCTCCCTTTACAATTTCTTTGATTCATTCCTTTGGTAATTTCGTGTCGAAAAATCCTCCTTAGCAAAAATTATTTATCCTAATTCTTGCCAAGGAGGATTGATTCCAAACTTATTTACACAACATTTTCCGCATCGTCTCAGTAGCTGATAAGTTATTGATGGAGAAGCCTTGCTTGTGACATTTGCTCACTTCATATTAAATATTAACAAGTTCGCCCGATTCTGCTGATTTCTTACATGCTTCAGCGATCAACAATGCTCTAATTCCATCTTCCATCGTTACGCTGCCTTGCTGCTTGGTTTGCACGCGATGGATGAAGTCCTTCAATTCATTGATGAAGGCTTGTTCAAAACGTTCGGCAAAGCTTTGTATACTTGGACGTACAACTCCAGCGTCAGTAAACAGTGTCGCATAGTCTTTCTCTGGTTCCTGTGCAATACGAATCCAACCATGCGAGCCCATGATTTCCATTTCAACTTGGTTGCCATGTGCAGCATGACGGCCACCGATTAGAGTCGCTACCATTCCATTCGCAAATTTCAGTGTGGCTACTCCGGTTTCATACTCGCCAATCGCTTCCAGTTGCGGAGCTGCGATGTTATTGCCAAGAGACCATGTCTGTATTGGTTCCATCCCTGTGTACCAACGAATTAGGTCGATGTCATGGATGCACATGTCGACGAAGATACCACCGCTGTCATTGTCCGTTGCGAATTTAGTGAAGCTTTCCATACCTGAGATCGGATCAATTCCGTATCCACGGATATAGATGATATCTCCGATTTTTCCGCTGTCAACAAGCTCTTTCGCATGACGGTAAGTAGCATCGTAACGGCGCATGAAGCCAAGCTGGAATGTCAGCTCTGGATGTTCCTTGATTGCTTTTTCCATCTTGCGCACTCCTTCATCGAGATGCAGGCCAACTGGTTTTTCGCAAAATACATGTTTCCCGGCATTCAATGCGTAAACTGTCATCTCTGGATGGAAGCCTGTCGGTGTTACGATGACAACCGCATCAATATCTTCGGTATCGATCATTTCTTTATAATCGGTATAGGTGTTTACACCGAAGTTTTTCTTTGCATCATCAAGCTGATTTTGATCAAGAGCGCAGACTGCCTTTACATCCGCTTCACTAATTAAATTTACAAGATGATCCGCATGTACCATACCCAAACGCCCTAAGCCAATAACGCCAATTTTTACTTTTTTCATCATACTAGACACTCCCTTTCGGAATAATAAGAATAATGATATGGATTCAATTTATGAATAACCTAGAAGTAACTCAGCAAACATGATCACTTAAACAAAAGCCCAATCTAAGCTTACTTCCATTACCCATTTTTTTGAGGTTGATCCTTTTTGTTCACATTGGTGAAAAATGCTTCGATTTCGTCGAGAGTCTTTCCCTTCGTTTCCGGAACCATTGTGTTTACCACGACTATGCCAAGCACCGCGCATGTGGCAAATCCGTAGAAAAGCGCATTGATTCCGACGATGTTCATTAGCACTGGGAACAACAACCCGACCAAGAAATTAGCAATCCACAATACAAATACGGCGATAC
Organism: uncultured Bacillus sp.; assembly: GCF_946478885.1. Next base: position 3,605 of record NZ_CAMLDX010000105.1, read on the forward strand.
CGGAGAATGTCCCACGATATTGCGCTGGGAATATCTCTGAGATCAAGATCCATGTACACGGTCCAACTGCTCCTTGAAACGCGAAAATGTAAAGGAAGATCATCACTAGGATCACATACGGCGCAAAACTTTGTCCTGCCAATACATTTGATAACACACCGACAAGGATAAGCGCGAGGGCGCAAAATGCAAGACCTGTGTTCTCCAATTTCTTACGACCCATTTTGTCGGCAATATTCATTCCGATTAATGAAGCGACCACGCATATCACGCCATTTAGCACATTGAAAATCAATGCAGCCTTTTGTCCAAATCCATACTCTTGCAAAATATTGGTGCTGTAGTACATAATTGCATTGATCCCGATAAATTGCTGAATCACGCCTAGCAAACATCCAATTAACAATACGCGAAGCGCCCAACCCGGTATTTTGCCGGCTGTTTTGATATGGACTTCTGTTCCTTGCTGCTGCATTTCCTGCAGTTCTGCTATCTCGGCTTCTTGCTCCTGTTTATCGCTATAGATCGACTTAATGATTTCTACAGCATCCTGTATCTTCCCCTGTTTCATCAACCACTTTGGTGATTCGAACACTTTGGTCATACCGATGATCATAATAATGGCCGGAATAGTTGCCATACCCATCATCATGCGCCAGGTGCCAACGTATTCAATGAATGCACTGCCTAAAATTGCATTTAGCAGGAATGCTAAAAATTGTCCGCCAACGATCATAACCTGATTCAGACCGACCATCTTTCCCCGATGAGTAGCGGTTGATATTTCGGCCAAATAAAGCGGGATAATGGCAGATGCTGAACCAACTGCCAGTCCTAAAAAGAAGCGTGAGGCAATCAAAATTCCAACATTCGGTGCGGCCGCACAGCCTACTGCACCGATCAGGAAGATCCATGAGATCAGCCGCAGCATTTTCTTTCGCCCGATACGGTCACTGATTCCGCCGCCGAACACCGCTCCAAATGCCGCTGCCAAGGTAAGGGCTGAGGAAATAATACCTTGGGTCCAGTCATTAATTGCCCAGTTCTGCACGATAAAGGATAGCGATCCATTGACGACAGCCGTGTTATGCCCGAAGAGTAATCCACCAAGAGTAACAATCAGTGCAATAGTAAATAATTTGTTTTTGGTTTTGGCCAATTAAAGCTCCTCCTAACAAAAATACGGAATATGATCATTTTCAAATAATGATAAAATGACACGCTGTCTGAAATTACACCGATCTAGCGACCGATAATTAATCTCAAAAATTTAGAAATTATATGATATCTACTAAAAAATTAGTAGATATCATATAATCAAAGAGTCGTTATTAAAGGGCACAAATTTTTTTAATATAGTCTCTTGCTTTTTTAGCGTAAAGAAATGGGTTAGCTTTTGCTGGATCTTGTTCTGCTTCTACGACAAACCAGCCTTTATAATCGCTCGCAAGAATTTCGTCGATAATTGGTTTAAAATCAATCATCCCATCGCCTGGAACTGTAAAAGTGCCAGCTTTTACTGCTTCCAGGAAGCTAATTTGTTCTTTTCTGACCCATTCTGCTTTTTCTTTTCGAATATCTTTTAAATGGATATGTTTAATTCTGTCTTTATATTTTTTGTAAATCGCTAAAGGATCTTCACCGGAAAATACAAGATGGCCTGTATCAAATAATAATGAGACTTTATTTGGATCGGTATGATTCATTAAACGATCAATTTCTTCGGTCGTTTGAACCCCCGTACCCATATGGTGATGGTAGACAATCTCCATTCCTTTTTCGTGCGCTAATTCACCTAATGCCTCTAAACCTTTAATGAATAAGTCCCACTCTGAATCTGTAAAGACGGGTTTTTCTGTAAATACAGGGGTATTCATTTGACCTTGAATGCTGTGACCTTGTTCAGATACCACGATTACTTTTGTACCCATCGCATGCAGGAAATCACGATGTTGAATAAATGCATCTTTTGTTTCTGCAAAAGGTTTGGTGGTTAAAAACGAGCTGAACCATGCGCTCGCAACGCTTAAGCCGCGTGGTTCCAGATAGGATGTTAACACTTCAGGATCTTTTGGATATTTATTGCCAATTTCCGTACCTGTATAGCCAGCCAAGGCCATTTCACTAATACATTGTTCAAATGTATTTTCTTTGCCTAACTCTGGCATATCATCGTTAGTCCAAGCGATTGGGGCAATCCCTAATGATATTTTTGCATTCATGGCTTCCATCTCCTAAAAAGTATTTGTGCTTGCAATTTACTCATTCTATACGATTTGTGGAATTTTATAGTTAATGCCTTGTTCAACTTTTACTGGTAGACCAGATTCTAAAGATTTTTGTGCGGCAATGGCAACGCGCTGAGCTAATAGTACATCTTCGCCGCTACATACAACAGGCTCATCATTTATTACAGAATGGGCAAAGAATTTTACTTCGTTAATATATGCTTGTGTATATCTAACTGTAAAAATAGGGAGTGGATTTTTTTGTTGAGTATGTTCTTTATTCATATACAATACAGTTGATTCAGAAACATTCTCAGCTCTTAGCACACCTTCAGAGCCAAACACTTCTACACGTTGATCATAGCCATATACAGCTTGACGGCTATTGTCGATTAGTGCATATCCGCCGTTTTCAAATTGTAAAATAACCGCTAATGTATCAACATCGTTTATTTCTTTTAATGTTGGGTCAAGCAATGTATTTCCTTTTACATAAACTTCCGTAATATTGCTGTCCATCATATATCTTGCCATGTCGAAGTCATGCATTGTGAAGTCCATTAATAAACCACCAGACGTTTTGATAAATTCATGTGGTAATAGACCCGGATCGCGAGATGTAATTTTTACAATATGTGGTTCACCAATATTTCCTGCACGTACTTGTTCGTAGACATCTCTAAACTGTGGATCAAATCTTCTGTTGAATCCCATTTGTAATTTCACGTTGTTTTCTTTTACTGCGTTTAATGCTTCCATTGTTTCGTCTTCGGTTAAATCCATGCTTAAAGGTTTTTCACAGAAAATATGCTTGCCTGCTTTTGCTGCGTTGATTGTTACCTCAGCATGCATATTGGTTGAAGTAAAGACGAAAACAGCTTCAACTTCCGAATTATTTAATAAATCCATATAATTTTTTGTTCTATTTTTTGTAACGCCTTTTTCATTTAGCCATTCATGTAAATTATCAATAAAATAATCTGAAACTCCAACAATATTTATTTCTGGAATGGTCAATAAATTCTCTAAATGCATCTTCCCTACTCTTCCTAAACCAATTACAGCACAATTTAACTTTCTCATTAAGAAGTCACTCCTTATTTTTTAAGAATGAAATGATTTAACATGCTATAAAGAAATAGTTCCTCCTTTTATTTACTGGTTTTCAGCTACTATTTTGGTATATTTGTGTGATCTTTTGAGACATTGGTGAATATTGAAATTTTACCAAAATAGATTGTGAAGTTTTGAACTTTTAACGATTTTTATTATAAGTTTTAAGATTATCACTTACAATAGTTTTTAAATTTGTTAATATTTTTGTAACAATTTGAGTAACTTTTGATTAATTATAAGATATAAATAAAAATAGAAGGGTTTAGATAAAACTTTTTTTAAAAGAAGAGAATAATTTTTATCCTTATTTTCTTATTTAAAATGATTGACTGTAAGCGTTTTTCGTAATATTATGTAATCATACATAACCAATAGTTAATCAAAAAAATAGTAACTTATGGTTAGTTTTGCGATAAAAAACTTAAAAAAGGAGGAAATATCCAAAATATGATTATGAAAATCAAAGGAACCTAACAAATATTTAACAAACATGTTATTGTAATTGGAGTAATTGATTTAACGAAATCGGACACAACGACTTTTGATGCAAATGAAATGAAATGGTTAATTAGTAATTAAAAACATTAAGATCCCTAGGAGGGGAAAAAATGCGTCTTCAGCCGACAAAGAAACAAAGGAATCACAAGAGCTATTTGCAGGTTATTATGATTTCAGCGACATTTGGGGGGCTTCTATTTGGGTATGATACAGGCGTTATCAATGGATCCCTACCTTTTATGGCAAGGCCCGATCAACTAAATCTCACATCGGTAACAGAAGGAATTGTTACGAGTTCCTTATTGTTTGGAGCAGCATTCGGGGCCTTTTTTGGAGGCCGGTTAGCTGATCGTTATGGACGTCGTAAAACGATTCTAAATCTTTCGGTATTATTCCTAGTGGCGACATTGGGGAAGACTTTAGCTCCAGATGTTATGGTCATGGTTATTTCCCGCTTTTTGTTAGGATTAGCTGTTGGAGGGGCATCGTCAATAGTGCCTACCTTTTTAGCAGAAATGGCTCCTGCGGAGAAAAGGGGACGTATGGTTACCCAGAACGAGCTTATGATTACGGGTGGTCAACTATTGGCTTATGTTTTTAACGCTATTCTTGGCGTTACAATGGGAGAAGTTGGTCATGTTTGGCGGTATATGAATATCATTTGTGCAATTCCAGCTATCATGTTATTTGTTGGAATGTTAATTGTTCCGGAAAGTCCACGTTGGTTAGCTTCAAAGGGAAGAAATAATGAGGCATTAGATGTATTTAAACAAATTCGTGATGAGAAAAGAGCTTTAGTAGAATATAAAGATATATTGGGAGCTGTGGAAAAGGACAACGAGCTTGAAAAAGCATCAATTAAAGATTTTTCTGCTCCATGGTTAAAACGTATTTTATTGATTGGTATTGGTGTTGCCATTGTCAATCAAATTACTGGTGTTAACTCTATTATGTATTATGGAACTCAAATCCTTCAAGAATCCGGCTTTGGCACACAGGCTTCGTTAATTGCAAACATTGCCAACGGATTGATTTCAGTGATAGCTGTGTGTTTCGGTATATGGATGGTTGGAAAGGTGAATCGTCGTCCAATGTTGATGATTGGTCTTACTGGAACTTCAACTGCGCTTCTTCTTATTGCAATATTTTCAAATGTACTTAAAGGGACAGAAACCTTACCATTTGTTGTGCTTTCTTTGACTGTTATGTTTCTTGCCTTCATGCAAGCGTGTGTGGGACCTGTGACATGGTTAGTTGTTGCAGAAATATTTCCGCAAAGATTAAGAGGACTTGGTACAGGTATCAGTGTTTTCTTCTTATGGATTGTAAATAGTATTATTGGTTTTTCATTCCCGGTATTATTAAGCTCAATTGGTTTATCAGCAACGTTTTATGTTTTCGTTGGGCTAGGAGTGTTGGCAATTGGGTTTGTATATAAATTTATGCCAGAAACAAATGGACGCTCGCTTGAGGAAATAGAACAGGAATTTCGTTCAAAATATAGCAAAGAAAGTAGTATGAACATTTCCACAATAGAAAAAGCTCAATAAGAATAACAAATAGGTTTCATGTCTACATTTTACCTTAAAGCAGAGACCATTATTGCTGTTTTAAATGGATCAGATAAAACATTTTGATGAATAAGCAACAATGCTTTTGGAAGGGATTCTTCTATCGACTGCTTTATTGTATAAGAGTATTTTGTGAAAAAAATACTATATTATTCAATCATCTAACAAAACTATCAATAGTTATCCAAATTATGATAAAAATGTTAATGAATTTAATACCTATTGTAAGTGATAGTCTTAAAAATTATAATAAAACCATTAAAAAAAGGTTCAACACTTCGCAAATATTTTAGTAGAATGTAACACATCATCTACTAATCTCTTAAGATTATCAAAAAATACTTTAATAATAATGTGAATGAAAACGCTTAATTATTACACCAGGAGGAAATGGACAATGAATAATGTTAGAGTAGGAATTGTTGGATTAGGAAGATTGGGTAAAGTCCATGCTACAAATATTGCAAAGTATACTCCAGGAGCAGAACTTTATGCCGCCTGCAGTTTTGTAGATGAAGAGTTAGAATTTGCTAAAAATGAGTTAGGTGTAAAAGCAGCCTATAAAACATTTGAAGAAATGGTGGAGAATTCAAATCTTGATGCTGTATGCATTGTATCACCTTCAGGATTTCACCCATCTCAAATTCGTCTAGCGATGGAAAAAGGGTTGCATGTATTCAGTGAAAAGCCAATTGGATTAGATGTTGCTGATATTGAGAAAACAATTGAAGTGATTAATGCTTATCCTGATCAGATTTTCCAGCTTGGATTTATGAGACGTTATGATGAGTCATATCAATATGCAAAAAAAATGGTGGATGAGGGAAAATTAGGCGAACTTACGGTTGTCCGTTGTTACGGAATTGATCCGAGTTCTGGATTAGAAAGTTTTGTGAAATTTGCCGGAGCAAGTAACAGCGGCGGCTTATTTGCAGATATGTCTATTCATGATATTGACCTAGTTCGATGGTTTACAAAAAAAGAAATAAGTCGTGTTTGGGCAATGGGAAAAAATGCTGCCTATCCTGAATTGGATAAAGTGAATGAATTAGAAACAGGAGCAGCAATGATGCAACTAGAAGATCAGACTATGGCGATTCTTGTTGCTGGTCGAAATGCTACCCATGGGTACCATGTAGAAACTGAACTGATTGGAACGAAAGGGATGCTGCGAATTGCTGCTGCACCTGAAAAGAATTTAGTGACTGTTTTTGATGAAAATGGTGTAGTAAGACCAACATCACAAAATTTCCCTGAACGTTTCAGACAGGCTTTTATAAATGAAATGAATGAGTTTATTGCTTGTATTAAAGAAAAACGGCAACCAGAAGTTGGTGCTTTTGATGGCTTACAAAGTACTAAAGTAGCAATCGCTTGTCAGCAATCTGTTGATACTAAACAAATTGTTGATCTTGACGTGAAAGTGATGGCTTAATGGAGGAGTCCAATATGAAAACTGTTGAAAAAATTAAATTTGCATGTGCTCCTATCGCGTGGACAAATGACGATATGCCAGAGTTAGGCAAAGAAAATACATTTGAACAATGTATTAGTGAAATGGCCTTGGCTGGCTATACAGGTACGGAAATTGGCAATAAATATCCAAAAGATCCTGAAGTGTTAACATCCTATCTGGAACCACGCGGCTTAAGCGTTGCGAGCGCATGGTTCAGCTCGTTTTTAACCACCAAACCTTTTGCAGAAACAAAAGATGCATTTATTCAACATCGTGATTTCCTGCATGCGATGGGTACAAAAGTAATCGTGGTATCTGAACAAGGTCACAGCATTCAAGGTCAAATGAATACCCCTGTATTTACAGAAAAACCCGTCTTTACAGATTCAGAGTGGGACGTATTCATTAAAGGTTTAGAGGCATTAGGTGAATTAGCACACGAAAAAGGAATGGAAATTGTCTACCATCACCATATGGGTACAGGTGTTCAAACGACCGAAGAAATTGATCGTTTAATGAATCATACCGATCCAACTAAAGTCTCATTATTATTTGACACAGGGCATCTTGTATTTTCCGGTGAAGATCCTTTAACGATTTTTGATAAATATCAATCTCGGATCAAACATATCCATTTTAAGGATATTCGCG
>NZ_CAMLDX010000106.1 GCF_946478885.1 uncultured Bacillus sp.
GGCTTACCAACCAAATCTTATTGATTACATTATAGCAAAATAATAAATGATGTGCTAATAGGAAATATCAGTAAATGGTTAATTATTTGTCAATTATGAATAAAAACGGATAGATTTCCAATATTTATGAAAAAAGGGAGATACGGTACTGTATCTCCTCTGCTAGATAAAGCTGATCGTTCATTTGGTAAATCCATTAAATTCATGGATTAATTGCTTAACACCATTATATAAGATCGCGCCATCGATTCCTCCTAAAAGAAAGCGGAAGCCCATTTGGATATGCTGCTCAATAGCACCGGACCAGGTCATGATTGCAGGTGTTACATGATGTTTTTCACAAGCAGCAATCACTTTACGACAGCTTTCCTGAACGTCCGGATGATTTGGCTGTCCTTGAAGGCCCATGGAACTGCTTAGATCATAGGGTCCAACGAAGGCAATATCAATGCCGGGTACAGAGAGAATTTCTTCAATGTTTTCCACTGCCTGGTAATGTTCGATTTGCAAAATCACAAGAACTTCATTATTGGCTTGTGCGTAATAATCCTCAAATTCCTCTGCAGCAGCGCCAAACAGTACGGCTCTTCCTGCACCAGTGCCTCGGATACCGACTGGGGGATATTTGGCGTAGCTGACGGCCCGCTCCGCTTCTTCCTTTGAGTTGATCATGGGGATCATAACTCCTTCAGCTCCGGTATCGAGGCCTCTTTTTACCCATGATTTTTCATTTTCAGCCACCCTAATCAGGGGAGTTGCTTGTGTTCCGCGAATAATCGATACCATTCTCCCGGCTGTTTCAATATCCATTGAACCGTGCTCTGCATCAATCATGATAAAATCAGCTCCGGTATGACCTAGAATTTCAGCGTTATCCAGACTATTCGTCATGATCCACGTGCCAAAAACCCTCTGGTTTTGATTAAGTTTTTCTTTTAACATATTTTTCCTCATTGCGGCCACCTCTTTTATGGGATTGATTAAATAGTTGAAAACATTTTTAAAATCATGCGTTTTACAATGGGGATGGAAGCAGGTTTTATGCTTATATTTTCTCATTTGTTAGAGGAATAGGAAAGCACTTTTGTCGGATGAAGGGTTCTTTTTTTTGAATTGACAAATAACGCCAGTGGGGTAAAATTACACTAAAAAGGGTATGGATACATATGGAAAAGGATGAATTTATAGAGCTGATTTCTGTAAAATTGAGGTTGTTGAGGATAGAACAAGGATATTCTCAGGATAAAATGGCAGAGGTTCTCGGAATTTCGAAAAAAACTCTTGTTCAGATTGAAAAAGAAAGGAGCTCTGCTAACTGGACAACCATTGTGGCAGTCTGCGCCCTGTTTCCTCGCAGTGAATTGCTGTTATCGCTAATTGGCGATGATCCGATTGAATTTGTTCAATTAATTGCCCAAGACAGTGATGCGATGCCGCAGGAAAAAACAATGGGTGGGAAGGTCTGGTGGAAAAAAATTGAGCAAAAAGGTGATTTTCTCCTGCAACAAAATTTAATCAGTAACCATTATCGAATTCTTGATGAAGAGAATTACCGCTGGTTTAGTTCATTTGACAAGGAAGAAGCGCAGAAACGTTTAAAAGAACTGTATGCTGAAACAAAATAGAAGCTTCATAAAATTTCCTTTCATCTACCATTTGCGCTGAAGAGGAGAGACGGAAGGTTTTAGGATTGATGAAAAAGGAGAACGGCACCGTTCTCCTTTTTGCAACTCGTTATTTTCCTTCAAACAATTTATTTAAATATTCCAACGCCTTTTCACGACTGCCACTGTATCTCGCAGATCGCTCCTCGTCTTTTTTGATTTTTTGTAAAGTAGACTGTAGAATCTCTTCTTCTCTTTCTTGTGGAACGACAATGACTCCGTTTGCATCTCCAACAATGATATCGCCTGGTTTTACACTGACCCCTCCGGTAGAGACATGAACCTGTAATTCACCCGGCTGGCCCTTCAGGCTGGCGGCAATCGTGGCGGTACGGTAAAAGACCGGAAAATTAAGTTCACGTATGCCTTGGATATCACGGATTGCTCCATCAATCACAATCCCTTGCACACCCATGTCTTGTGCCAGACCAAGGACAAAATCACCTGATACGGCTCGCTCTGTATAGCCCTTTCCATCGACAACGAGCACCTCGCCCGGCTGTGCTTCTCTGATTGCACGTAGAATTCCTGTATTATCGCCTGCTGGAATATTAACGGTGAAAGCTCTACCAGCGATTTTATGGCTGCTATTCAATGGCTTAATGCCGGAATCCATATGCTGAAATCCCTTTAATGCATCAGAAATGGCGGTGGTTGGCAGCCCCAAAAATTTTTCTTCAATAGATGACAAAATAAACTCCTCCTAAATTATTGGTAAAGATATACAAAGCATACCATTAGGAAGGGTGATTTGCACGAATAATCTGATTATTTGTCAGAAAAATCATTTGGGAAGTACTGCGATCTATCAATCGGTTGATTATATGTATAACGCTCAATCAGAAAGAAGACATTCTTTATTTTCAGAAAAACGTTAAATTTGTATCAAATTTCAATCAATTGTCATGAAGGGGAGAGTATTTTACAAAAAGATAACAACTATGAGAATTTAAATGAAATCGTCTAACATCCTTCTAATCGCCCTAGACGAATAAAAATAAGTTGTGGTAGTCTTATATTCGAAATCAGGAGGGATGGATATGAAAACCAGGGATGTGTATTATGATAATGCAAAATTCCTGCTTATTTTTTTCGTCGTATTCGGCCATTTTATTCAATCATATATTGATAATGACCATATGATTTATGCACTATATGTGACCATTTATACGTTCCATATGCCTGCATTTATCTTAATTTCGGGCTTTTTCGCAAAAGGTTTTTATAAAAAGGGGTATCTCAAAAAAATAACAAAGAAATTAATCATTCCCTATTTAATTTTTCAAGGAATATATTCCTTTTATTATTATTTTATTAATGAGCATCAGGAAATCGAACTGAATCCGTTGCATCCACAATGGTCCTTATGGTTTTTAATCAGTTTATTTTGCTGGAATATTATGCTGTTTCTGTTTACTAAATGGAAGGCATGGGTTGCGCTGAGCATATCCATTGCATTAGGTATTATTGCTGGTTATTTTAATGAAATCGACGATTTTTTAAGTTTGTCACGAACCTTTGTGTTCTTTCCATTCTTCTTGCTTGGATACTATATTAAAAAAGAATACTTTGAAAAGATCGGTGACGCAAAGTACAGATATATGTCGTTTGCTATCCTTCTGACGCTCTTAATCGTTATCTATTATTTGCCTGAGTTTAATTATAAATGGTTGTTTGGTTCAAAGTCCTATGAGGTTCTGAATGCGTCGGATTTGAATGGCGGATTGATTCGATTAGCGGTCTATGGTGTCACACTGTTGGCAACGCTCAGCTTCCTGGCGCTTGTTCCGCGGAAAAAATACTTTTTTACCAATTGGGGTATAAGCTCTGTTTATGTATACCTCCTTCACGGCTTCTTTATCAAGTATTTCCGGAACAGTGATTGGGTCAATATTCTGGAAGACACTGCAGTTGTTATCGTCTTTATTATTGTTTCAGTATTATTAATCGCTTTCCTTTCAAGTAATATGATTCGAAAAATTGCTCAACCGCTGATTGAATTGAAGGCTTCTTATTTCAAGATGCATTCTTTCAGCTCGGGACATGAAAAGCGATAAAAATAAATGATCTTCCGGTAACGGCTTGCTGCCTGCCGAGAGATCATTTATGATGTCTTATAGACATATACTTATAGTATGAACAAATGAATAAAGATTGCTCAGGAGTTATGAAATGAAAAAAAATTTAGTATGGCTCGGTGTGCTTTTACTGGCTATTATTCTTTTTACTTGGAGATATTCTGCGGCTGGAACCAATGCTATTCATCTGACGGCCATTGGGGATTCAATCACATATGGTATCGGTGATCCGGCTCATAAGGGGTATATTGGGAGAGTGCAGGAGAAAATGGCAGCGGTAAAAGGAATTTCTGTTGAGCTTGATAATTTTGGCGTTCCGCGCTACACTACGGAACAGGTCCTAGAACAAATGGAGGAACGTAAAATCCGGAAACAGATTGGAAAAGCGGACTATATCTTTCTCTATATCGGTACGAATGATTTTCGTAGGAGTGCGGACTATCAATTTAAGCATCTTGATTTGAAAAAAATGCAGGTAGAAAAAGAAAAATTTTCTGCCAATCTACACACTATTCTTAGTAAAATTCGACAGGAAAACAGCACTGCCCCCATCCTCGTATTAGGGTTATACCATCCCTATGCTGAATCTCGCAATGAACAGGAAATTCTCCACGCCATCCAGCAATGGAATAATGAGATCGCTTCTGCTACCGATGATTTTGCTCATACGATTTATGTTCCAACCCTCGACTTATTTATTAATCAGCCAAAAACAGACTATTTTAGTGATACGCTTCATCCCAACCCGGCAGGCTATCAGTTACTGGCAGATAGGGTATATAGCAAATTAGTCTTATTGGAACAACATGAACAGTAGTCAACAAAGTGTCCTGTATCTGATGCTTGCCATTCCTTTCGCATCCATTGCCCAACCCATTTCCAATGGAAATGCCATAGGCAAGAACGACAAATGAAAAAGCAATAGATGAAGGAATTTTGATATTCAATTGATTGGAGAAACGACTAAAAGAATATTGTCCGGTTTTATTTTGTAATATCGGCTTTAGTGTATGTAATGAAAAATGGTAGGAGAAGCGGACAAATAGTTCCCGATAAAAAAAGACTCTAGCATGCCGCCCGCTGGAGTCTTTTTTCTGTCAATTTTGTGTTGTCTTGTCTAGCGATGCACTTAATCTACCTTTTTAGCATGGTTTTTAAGCGCCCAGCTAGCGGAATAACAATAATTCCGGCGATTATCACCTGCAACAAGTTTCCCGGGATGGAGCCGAATGGCTGGATCCAGTTGTCAAAAAGGATAACTTCCGTGAAATAGTAGCCTACGATTTTGATGATCAGTGCAGCCATCACCGCCAAAGTGTTAACAATGACTCTATTACCTGGGATTTTTTCAGAGATAAGGCCGGCTAAAAAGCCCATTGTCCCGGCGATGACGAAGGTAAATGGAGCCCAAAGTGTCCACCCGGAGATCACATCAAACAAGCCCATTCCGAAGGCGCCTGCTATGGCCCCCGTTTTTTTGCCGTAAACTAAGGCTGCAATAAACAGCGGAACGTTCCCTAAATGGATAAGACCTCCGTTTCCCATAATGGGGAGCCTGATGTTGATGAACATGGTTGCGATAAGGGTTAGGGCGATGAAAAGGGCATTAATCACTAATGTCTTTGTTTTTGATTCGGATATAGCTGAGTAGGTGGAATTCATTTATTGACCTCTTTCTTTTTTTGCTAGAAAGAATATAACTCAGTAGTGGTCTTACATCTACATCCATATTTTTTTTGAAAAACAGTCCATAATTTTTAACAATCTGAATTATTCGATAAGTGATTGCACCAAAAAGTTCTGAAGAAGTTTATGTACAGGAAAAGGATTTATCCAAGCTTTTGCTTGCTTATCCTACAAACAGGTATAGAGAGACCCTTTTCTTCCGGCTGCCGTTTATTGCATTGTTTTCGCAATTGCCTTTTTAATTGTCTCCGCCTGCTGCTTCAACTCGCCAATGCCTTGAAAATGGAGATAGAGAATTCGCGGATTTTCCTGGATCATATGATTGTGCAGGGCGGATATCTCAAATTTCCCCTTTCTTAATTCATCGATTACGGGATTAACTTCATCCTCTAGTAAGGCCATCTCTCCCATAACTGCTGTTTTGCCGTTCACCTCTTCAAAGGCAATTTGAAAGGCCACCTCCATCGTTTCAGGGGATAGCTTTTTTCCCATATGTGTGAGGTTGAGATCGTCGCGAAGTATTTCAACGGCACACACCTTATCTTTTGTTTCCACCGCCTCTTTGCCAAAAATTTTTCCTAAGATTTCACATTGCTCTCCCGTCTCTGCATGCATGACACTGGGAATATTAAAGATTAAGAACATAACCGTAAGGATCATTATCAACTGTTTCATCATTTCACATCCTCTTTTTTCCTATTTTCCCCAAGGAATGCTCTCCTATGTAGAAAGCCAATCCATAAATTTCAAACATTCACATAATCTGCAGTGAAAAAGGGGGTTCCAGCATGGGATGATGTATAAAAATCGCAGAGCCTTTGTAGGTTAATTCATCCGGTTTGCGAGAAAGTCAAAACTAAAAGTCTAACTTGGCAAACAAATGGTCTTGGTTCACAATAGGAGTATAGGCGGATTGGCAAATTAAGATTGGTCTCAGCCGTTTAGAGTTCACGGAATACGGGATGTATTTTTTTAAAATCAGGAGTGGGGAAAATGAAGCAATCAATTTTAGAGACATGCACAAATATAATCAAAGATTCTAACAATATTATCGTTCTTACTGGTGCGGGGATCAGTACGGAATCCGGTATCAAGGATTTTCGTTCAAGTAAAGGTATATATTCACTGGCGCCGGAATACGTGCTTTCCCTTGATTATTTTTATGAGTTTCCGAGGGAATTCTATCAATTTACATTTCAACATTTATACCATCCGGATGCTCTTCCAAACAAGGGTCATGAGATCTTGGCTAAATGGGAGAAGGAGGGAAAGATATCCCATATCATTACACAAAATGTTGACGGTCTTCATCAAAAAAGCGGAAGCAAAAAGGTCATCGAATTCCACGGTACGATGAAAACATCCGCTTGCCTGAACTGCGGCAAGGAATATTCTACAGAAGAAATGGTAGCAAGATATAACAAAATGGAAGATTTCTACATCTGCAATCAATGTGAGACGCTTCATGTATCAGATCGCTATATTAAACCACATGTCGTTTTATACGGTGATGCAGGAGAATGGTTTGCACCAGAAGGGTTTGAGACTATTCTTAATCTCACTTATCATGCAGATTGTATTCTTGTGCTCGGATCCAGTTTAAAGGTGACACCATTTTCAACCTTTCCTCAGCACAGGGCAAACGGGGTGCCGATGATCATCATCAATAAGGGGGAGACCCCGTATGATCATAGTGCCGATACCTTTGTTATTAATGGCTCAATCGGTAACGTTCTGAAGCAGATAGATGAAAAACTCAGAGGTTAAAGGGAAGGCTGCAGAATATCCGCTTTTATTTCCAGAAGTGGAAGAGATGTTCTGCAGAATATGATGTTGTATAAAGGGCAGGATTCGTAGAGAATCCGTGCCGCAGTAGGGAATACAGCGATGCATCCTTTCCGATTTTCGTCGCGGTTTTAGACTGGGAAAACATATTCTCCTTTACATCGCTTCTACCGCTTGAAATAAAGAAACATCATCGCAGCCAAAAGTAGCCCGGCGATGAAAAAGGGAAGAATTCCTGAGCTATAGACGATATAAACTTTGATACTTCGAATGGCCTGTATGACTAGAAACAGGAGTAAAAATGCAAACAAAAGCAGGATGAGAGGCATTCGTTTCTGTCGCTTCAATGCAGCCAGCCCCTTCAATGTAGCTTTATATAGAATTGTTCAGCCTGTTATAATACCTTATGCATTTTATGCCTTGTATTATGCCGTCTCATTCTACCTTAAACCGCAACACTGTCTTTAATTTTTCCGGTTCCGTCCTCCGAGGGTCCCCGATATAGATTTCCCGGTGGATCTTGCTTGTTCGCTTTAGTCCCTTCTCTTGACAGAATTTTTCCATGACTGCGAAGGTTTCTGTCTCTGTACTAAAGCTGCCGATGTGCATCATTTGTACACAAAGGCCGTCAGACATGTGATGAAGTTCTGCAATTTCCACAGGTAGATGCTTCTTTTTCTTTGCCACAGCTTCCACCGCCTGTTGAAAGGTTTCAACTGTCACAAAATCAGGCTGGCGGATCATCAGTGTATAAACAAAATGGTGCTTATCAAGAACCTTCATCTTTCGTCCTTCTTCATCTAAATCCCAAATGCCTTCCAGCGGATAGACGGTATATTCATAATAACCTTTGGGCGTGATGCCGTTTTTTGGCAGCATCCGAATGCTGTAAGATAGGGCATATAGGAGTTCAACAAGGGATTGAAAGGTCTCACTGTCCGGACTTCCTGCTCCGCTGACCATAATATACTTCTTCATATTATCTTTATAGATAACAGGCATGTTTTTTGGCAAATATGTTTCTTTTTCCATTTTCCGCCATTCATATTTTTTCATCTGCATTCACCTTTTTCGATAAATTTCAGGATTATAACAATTTCCTTCATGATAAAAAAGTACTAATATCATCATATCGCTACCTGAAAGATAGAACAAGACGAGTTCTTATTCCTCCAAAAAGTTTATAAAAAATGAACGCCAAATTCTTTTCAGTATAGATAAATGCAACTTATTTGATCATTGTTATTCCGGTTGATATGATGGAAATACATTGGATAAATAGATGAAGGTTTAACGATTGTTATATCCGATAATCACTCTGATTATTGGATTTTTTAACCTTCTTATAATATTTTTCCTCCTTTTGCTCACAATAGTGCTTAAACCAATAGATTTTGTGTTTTCACAGAAAATTTAATATTATTTAAAAATAATTTATAGGTTGCATTAAGCAGAGTTTGTGTTAAAATTCATTTTGGTGAATAAATATAATTATTTCTAAAAAAAAAGCAAGGTATAGTCCTTATAAGTTTATTACATATAAGAGGAGGAGTTATATTGAAAAAGGTATTTTCTATTATTTTGACAGGAATGTTAGTTATTGGGATTCTTTCTGCCTGTGGTACAGCCAAGGATGACAACGATAAGAATGCTAAATCGGGCGGAGACGCAAAAGACAAAGTATTAACAATGGGAACTTCAGCAGACTACAAACCATTCGAATACATTGATACAGCCAAAGGTTCAGAGCCAATCGGAATTGATGTCGATATTGCCAAAGCCATTACGGAAAAGCTGGGATATAAGCTTGAAATCAACGATATAGATTTTGGTGGTTTGATTGCGGCTCTGCAAAATGGACAGGTGGATTTCGTTGCTTCGGCAATGTCAGCAACAGAAGTACGTAAAAAAAGTGTGGATTTTAGTGATATTTACTATACTTCCAAGCATGTGATTGTGTCCAAGAAAGACAGTGGTATTGACAGCGTAGAGGATTTAAAAGGCAAAACGGTCGGTGCACAGCTTGGTTCAATTCAGCAAGATAAAGCAAAGGAACTGGCAAAAGAGATTAGCTTTAAAGTCGATGCACGAAATCGTATTCCGGAACTAATTCAAGAGATTAAAGTTGGTCGTATGGATGCAGCCATTATTGAAGATACAAGCTCCAAAGGCTATCTTGATGAAAATCCGGATATTACAAGCTTTACGATTGAGGATACAGATGGCGGATTTGCGATTGCTTTTCCAAAAGGCAGCGAATTGACTGAGAAGTTTAATAAGGAATTAAATTCCATGATTGAAAATGGCGAAATCGATGAAATTGTTAAACAATACTTTGATGTAAAATAAAATAAACAACCGGATAGAAACGTTCAGAAGGAATGGGGTTCTGAACGTTTTTATCGTTTAACTACGTAATTTGAAAGGATTGGTCCATGATATGAATTTAGATTTTAGCTCCGTACTCCCGTCCTTTCCCTTTATCCTGCAAGGTGTCTGGGTTACGCTCCAGATTGCTTTTTTTGCCGGTCTGCTGGGATTTGTGTTCGGAATCATATTATCATTATTTAAGATCAGCAAGATCAGAGTGTTAAATTTGATTGCGGATGTGTATACATCGATTTTCCGCGGCACACCGCTTGTCTTACAGCTGATGATTATTTACTTTGGTTCGCCACAATTGATAGGCTATCAAATTGAACCGTATACGGCTGCTATCATTTCCTTCGCTTTAAATTCTACCGCTTATATTTCTGAGATTATTCGAGGAGGGATTCAGGCAGTCGATAAAGGGCAAAGCGAAGCTGCAATGGCGCTGGGAGTGCCATACCGCCCGATGATGACCGATATCGTTCTGCCGCAGGCACTAAAAAATATTTTGCCCTCTCTGATGAATGAGTTTATTTCATTAACGAAGGAATCAGCAATTGTGACAACGATTGGAGTAATGGATGTTATGCGCCGTTCCTATCAGGTCGGTGCGGATACATTCCGTTTTATTGAACCACTACTGTTGGCTGGGATTATTTATTATGTCTTAGTCATGATTCTGACTATAATTGGTAAGGCTGTCGAAAGGAGATTGAGAAAAGGTGATTAAGGTAGAAGGATTAACTAAACATTTCGGCAGACTGGAAGTTTTAAAAGGGATTACGACCACGATTGAGGATGGTCAAGTGGTAGCGATTATCGGTCCTTCTGGATCAGGAAAATCGACCTTCCTGCGTTGCCTGAATCTGCTGGAAAAGCCGACTGGTGGACACGTATATATTAATGGAGTGGACTTGACCGACAAAAAAACAAATATTATGAAGATGAGACAAAACGTCGGTATGGTGTTTCAGCATTTTTATTTATTTCCCCATAAAACGGTTTTGGAAAATCTAATATATGCTCCAATAAAGGTCAAGCGGGTTTCGAAAAAAGCTGCTGAGGATTCAGCCATGCAGCTCCTAACAAAGGTGGGGCTTGCCGAAAAAGCCAATGAATATCCCGGCCGTCTGTCTGGGGGACAGAAGCAGCGGGTAGCGATTGCTCGTGCACTGGCAATGGAGCCGGAAATTATGCTGTTCGATGAACCGACCTCCGCCCTAGACCCAGAGATGGTCAAAGAAGTGCTTGACGTCATGAAGACATTGGCGGGATCTGGGATGACGATGGCGATTGTGACACACGAAATGGGCTTTGCCCGTGAAGTAGCCGATCGCGTTTTATTCCTTGAGGACGGTGTACTTACAGAAGATTCTCCGCCAAAAGAATTTTTCACTCAACCAAAAAGCCAAAGGGCAAAGGAATTTTTAGAGAAAATCCTGTAACGGATTTTCTTTTTTT
>NZ_CAMLDX010000107.1 GCF_946478885.1 uncultured Bacillus sp.
GTAAGGCAACGGACTTTGACTCCGTCATGCGCTGGTTCGAATCCAGCTAGCCCAGCCATATTTATGCGGAAGTAGTTCAGTGGTAGAACATCACCTTGCCAAGGTGAGGGTCGCGGGTTCGAACCCCGTCTTCCGCTCTTATTTTTGGCGGCATAGCCAAGTGGTAAGGCAGAGGTCTGCAAAACCTTTACCACCGGTTCGAATCCGGTTGCCGCCTCCATATTTGCCATTAATGAAAGTATTTTGATGTGCCGGGGTGGCGGAACTGGCAGACGCACAGGACTTAAAATCCTGCGGTAGGTGACTACCGTACCGGTTCGATTCCGGTCCTCGGCATCAGTTACTTATCATTTAATATGCCGGTGTGGCGGAATTGGCAGACGCGCACGACTCAAAATCGTGTTCCTTCTGGAGTGTCGGTTCGACCCCGACCACCGGTATCCTTTAACAATTTACGTTCGTTTTTTAAAAGTTTAAATGCTCACAAGCGTTGATATATCAAGGCTTGTGAGCATTTTTCTTTTTTGGAGAACACGATAGAAAACGGTAAGAGTTGATTTTATTTTGCACAAATTTTACACAAGGTTTGCCCTTGAGAACACTGAGTTTTTAGATATAATATGACATTAATTTTGTACAAAGAAATATGTACCCAAGGAGTACACTAATACTAAGCTATGGTATTGTTACGCATCTAGATGACTTAATTATTTTTTTGAAAGTGTATGTATCGTTCTAGAGTAAGTATGTAATGGCCTTCTGACCGCCACACTCGTTTGAGAATATAATTTCATTTGACGGGAACTATATCCTCTTTCAGTTAATTTATCTTGGAGGGTAGAACTTATATGGTTGAATTTGAAGTTATCAAAACCAATCCAGCAAAGAAAGTCAAAGTGCAAAAAGATGATGTTAAGATTGATGTTTTCAGTGACGAGCAAATACGGCAGATGCTGAAATTCTACAGAAAGATAAAACAACATGAAAAAAGCTATGTGGCTTATCGAGATTACATGGTCATTGTTACCATTCTAGGAACAGGGATTAGATGGGGTGAACTTATTAATTTTCATGATTTACTTCACTCATTCAACAGTATTAATAGCATTGGGGGAAAATGCTTAAATTGTGCAGTATGCACCTTATCAGGTAAAATTGCACATTTATCCACTAAAATGGGAATAAGCATCCCAAGTAACCTGTACACGAGAATACCCGCTATTTGGTCATTCTTTAAACCAAGTCCTTCTTTGAACCAAAACCTTTACTTTTTACATAATTACTATAAAATCCAAGTGGTAAATCTTGAGATAACATGCTAATGATCTTTTGGGACCAATTCGTCTGTTGCTTGTTATTTGTCCTCTGTTTATAATAGGCTTCCATTTTTTCATCATATTTTTTGATTTTTACCTTTAAGTTATGTTTATACTTATTTTCAAAAAAATATTGCATCCGGTGGTAATCAAGGTTTTTGCTCAGGAAATTTAGCTGGAACACCAACGGCTAATCCAACTAATGGGATAACGTGTTTTGGTAATTGCAGCCACTCATCTAAGTCTGGCAATGCTACAGAAATTCCACCTAAAATTACAACTCCTAATCCTATAGATTCAGCAGCTAAATTTGCATTTTGTAAAGCAATTCCAGCACTAACTACTGCAGCTTGATAAAAATAGTCGAAGCTTAGATTATCTTTCATTTTTTCTTTTCTTCATGATAAGCAGTTTCCATGATCCGGAATAAATCAGCACAAAAAATAAATAAATAACTACATCCATCAATTGTTTCAGTGTTATTTGAATGTACTGTTATCATATTTTTTAAATTGTCATCTGTAATTCAAATAATCGTGTATGGTTGTAAATGGACAGATGTTGGTGCCAATAGGTTTTGGGTCTTTATATGGAGTGGCGGGCATGATAGCCTTGTTTAGCGATGCCGATGTTGTGGCATCAGGTTTCTCGGCTGGAGAATCATGCCTCTCAAGGCTCCATGTCAAGCCCTCTTCTAATACACTATCTATGTTATACCCTCACACAAAAGTACGATTAGCCGGAAATAACAGATTTTAAATGTATCTTTTTAACTATGGAAAGTTCGAAATTGAATTCATTTAACGAATCTTTTGTTCGGAATATTATTGTCCTTTTGTAAAGAGTAATTAGTAAAATATTGATATACTTTTTACAAAAAAATTGTTTGTAATTCAATAAATACAGCAACGGTAGATCAACTTGAAGTTAATGCTCTTCTTCTTGATTTTATTTGTGCAACGAAAATAATTTCTTTTAATAATTTTGTTTAAAAAAATCAGGGAATTTATTTACTACTATTTCTTGCTCATTTAACATCATATGGAGATGGACTGCCGTTAAAAAATCGGCTTCTTCGGGATCTTTATTGATTAAAGCATCTAGTAGCCGATAGTGTTGGGTCATTATTATTTTCCAATTAAGATCTTCTGTGGTGACTCGTAACCAGCGGAAACGTTCAAGATGGATATTATGATCATCTAACCAGTTCCAAACTTCTTGTCGTCCCGCGATTTCAAAGCAAGCTTTATGGAAAAGATTGTCGGTATGAAAAAATGCACGTCGATCTTTTGCATTCGTGGCTTTTTCTTGCTCCTCAATGACTGCTTCCAAAATTTTTTGTGTCTCTCTTGTTAGTTTTGCACAGCATTCGATCATGATCTGTCTTTCTAAATACTCACGAACGAAACGAGCATTTTTAGCTGAAGAAAGATCAATCAACGAAATATAGGTTCCGCTTTGTGGAATCGTATACACTAATTCTTGCTGCCGTAATTGGATTAATGCTTCTCGAATTGGTGTGCGCCCAATATTCAACATTTCCTCTAATCCCTTTTCAGAGATTTTTTTCCCTGGTTCTAAATCAGAATAGATTATTTTTTTACGGATTGCTTGATAAGCTTGTGTTAGTAAATTTGTTGTCATCACTCCTCTTCCTCCTCTAACTTTCTGTGATGTTATTATAGCAAAACTTTTACAATAAAATCTAATATACTAGATTTTATCCTAACTTTAAATTATCATCAAGTCTTAAACGTCACGTTCCACTTTATTTCGATAAAAATAGACAAAATACTTGTTAACTCTAGGCTTTTTGTTTATTCAGCGGCCCTAATTAATATCGATAATAATTTAAATTGACTTTATTTTTAATCAAATCAGCTCCCTTTAGGGAACTATGAATAATTCAGGAGTTTAATCTTTAATTGACATTGCTGTTTTTAGGATATATAATGCAATTGTTCTAGAAAACTAATATATCAGTTTAGGAGATGACCTTGTGGTTTCAATAAAAAATTGGCAAGAATCATTAATAGAATTAAAGCAGCAAGGTATCGAAGTTCCGAATTTTGATGTAAATAAACTAAAAGAAAACGGAAAAAAGCATCCAGTTTGGTTACATTTTGGAGGTGGAAATCTCTACCGTGGTTTTCATGCTGAATTTGCTCAACGATTAGCAAACCAAGGAGAATTAACTTCTGGTGTCGTTGTTTGTGAAACTTTTGACAATGAAGTGGTGGAGCAAGCATATCATGCCTACAACAACGACTTTTTACAAGTAGTCATGCATGAAGACGGAGCGTTGGATAAACGTTTGATTGCTGCAACAGCCGACAGCTTTTACTGCAATTCACAAAATGAAGCAAGTTTTTCACAAGTAGCCCACTATTTTGAAGATCCTGCGTTGCAATTTACGACTTTCACGATTACAGAAAAAGGCTATGGCTTAAAAAATTCTAATGGAAATTTTTTTTCAGTCGTGGCTGAAGACATTCAAAATGGCCCAGAAAAAGCTCAACATACCATGAGTATCGTTGTTAGTCTACTGTACAAACGCTTTTTAGCAGGTGAGTTGCCAATTGCGATGGTCTCTACCGATAATTTTTCACAAAATGGTCAACGTTTCAAAGATAGCGTCTTGACCATCACAAAAGAGTGGCAAAACAAAGAATTCGTGCCAGAAGCTTTCGTTGCTTATTTAGAAAATGAGGAAAAAGTCAGCTTCCCATGGAGCATGATCGATCGGATCACGCCGAATCCATCTGAATCGGTACAGAAAATATTAGAAGGAAACGGCTTTACCGATATGGATATCATCCATACAAAAAAAAATACCAATATCGCTCCGTTCTCAAATACTGAAGTGGTCCATTACTTGGTGATTGAAGATCAGTTTCCCAATGGTCGTCCTGCATTAGAGAAAGTGGGTGTCATCTTGAATGATCGGGAGACAGTTGATAAAGCTGATACGATGAAAGTTACGACTTGTTTGAACCCATTACATACGGCATTAGCAGTTACTGGCTGTCTACTAGATTACACGTCTATCTCCGCAGAAATGCAAGATGAAGATTTGGTTAGATTGATTAAAGAAATCGGCTATCACGAAGGGTTGCCGATGGTTGAAAATCCTGGGATCATTGATCCAAAGCAATTCATTGATGAAGTCATTGAACGTCGATTGCCCAATCCTAATATTCCTGACGCACCACAACGTATCGCTAGCGATACGTCACAAAAAGTGGCCATTCGTTTTGGTGAAACGATTAAAAAATATATAGCTAAAGACAAAGATGCTAGTCAATTGGCGTTTATCCCATTAGCAATCGCTGCTTGGCTGCGTTATCTCCTTGCGGTAGATGATAATGGCAAAAGCTTCCAACCAAGTCCGGATCCATTACTTGAAGATCTACAAAAACAGCTTTCTGGCATTGAGTTTGGTGTACAAGATCGTCAAAAAATTCATGAATCTGTGATGCCGATTTTAGCCAATAAGACGATCTTTGGATCTGACCTATACAAGGCAGGTTTAGGAGGAAAAATCGAAAAAATCTTTACAGAAATGTTGACAGGAACTGGTGCTGTTCGTAAGACATTGCATCAATATGTAACTGAATTTGGAGGAAAATGATCATGGAAATGACATTTAGATGGTATGGTGCTAAAGAAGAAAAGATTTCTTTGCAAGAGATTCGCCAAATTCCCGCAGTAAAAGGGATTGTAGGTACGTTGATGGATATCCCAGTCGGAGAAGTTTGGCCCAAAGAGCGAATCAAGGCACTAAAAGAAGAGATCAAGGCAGCAGGGTTGACTTTGAAAGTCATTGAAAGCGTAAATATTCATGATGACATCAAGATTGGTTTGCCAACAAGGGATAAATACATTGAAAACTATAAACAAACGATTCGAAACTTAGCTGAATTCGGGATCGAAGTCATCTGCTACAACTTTATGCCCGTATTTGACTGGGTGAAATCTAATTTGAATTATAAATTATCAGATGGGTCTTCAACTTTAGCTTATATCGCTAAAGACATCCCTGAGGATCCTGAAGAAATCATCCGAAAAGTTGAAAATTCCAGCAACGATTTTGAATTACCTGGTTGGGAACCAGAACGTTTATCCAAAGTCAAATCTTTATTTGAAGCTTATAAAGATGTCGATGAAAAGAAACTGCGAGAAAACTTTGAATACTTCCTGAAAGCGATCATCCCTACTTGTGAGGAAGTCGGTTTGAAAATGGCGGCCCATCCAGATGATCCTCCATACTCGATCTTTGGTTTACCACGAATCATGAAAAATCGCGAAGACTTAGATTGGCTATGCAATGTCGTAGATAGTCCTTGTAACGGGATCACGTTATGTACTGGAAGTATCGCCGAAGATCCGGCCAATGATGTCTATGCTATCTTAGCTGAATTCTGTAAACGCAATCGGATTCCATTTGCTCATGTACGTAATATTAAATTTATCCAAGATAAAGATTTCTATGAAGCGCCTCATAAATCAGAATATGGTTCTTTAGATATGTATAAAGTCTTAAAAACAATGTATGATAACGACTTCGACGGCTTTATTCGTCCAGACCACGGACGTATGATCTGGGGTGAAACGGGTCGTCCAGGTTACGGACTGTATGACCGTGCATTAGGTGCAAGCTATCTAAACGGTTTATGGGAAGCAATCAAAAAGAATAATTAATAATATAGGAGGTTTTAATATGTTAGCAGCAAAAGTTTATGAAAAAGAGGATTTGAGGTTAGTAGAAGTAGAAAGCCCTGTACTTTCAAAAGACTCGTCTGAAGTAATTGTAAAAGTTAGGGCAGTAGGCATCTGTGGAAGTGACAATCATATCTATCATGGAGAAAATCCATTTGCAACTTTACCAAGAGTTATCGGGCATGAATTTGTAGGCGAAGTGGTTGAAGTAGGAAACAAGGTGTCTGGACTAGGGAGTGGTGATCACGTTGTAATAGAACCTATTACTTATTGTGGAAAGTGCTATGCATGTCGGCAAGCAATGCCTAATGTTTGTAAAGAATTAAAAGTTTCGGGTGTTCATGTTGATGGAGGGATGCAGGAATATGTAAAAATCGATGCGAAGCAAGCACATATAATTGATAAACAAGTTCCATGGACTACTGCTGTATTAGCAGAACCTTACACGATTGCTGGAAATGCAACAACTAGGGGGAAAGTAGAATTAGGAAAAACCGTGTTGATCCAAGGAGCAGGTACGATAGGGCAATTCATTTTAAGAATGGCTAAAGCTAAGGGAGCATCAGTAATGATTACAGATGTTTTAGACTCCCGTTTGGAATTTGCAAAATTAAATGGTGCAGACAGAATTGTAAACGTTTTAAAAGAGGATGTAGTGGAAAAGCTGAACGAGTGGACAAATCATGAGAAAGCAAATGTGGTAATTGATGCCGCGTGTACAAGACAAACATTCGAAAATTGTTTTGAATACGCTTCAGTAGCTGGTGCGATAGTACCTTTAGGGATGTCTGAAGAGACTTCTCAAATCGCACAGAAACCAATCATGCAAAAACAATTGACTATTTACGGTTCTAGATTACAAGCTTATCAGTTTGCGCCTGTTATTAAAGCGATAGAAGAGGGACAACTAACAGATGATGGAATTGTCACACAGACTTTTTCAATTCATGATATTCAAGATGCCTTCAATTTAATTAATAATGAACCAGATAAAGTAAGAAAGGCTGTTATTACTTTTGATTAATCACCTGTGTCCATATAATTGATAAAAAAGTTCCATGGACTACTGCTGTATTAGCAGAATCTTACACGATTGCTAGAAATGCGACAACTAGAGGGAAAGTAGAATTAGGAAAAACCGTGTTGATCCAAGGAGCAGGTACGATAGGGCAATTCATTTTAAGAATGGCTAAAGCTAAGGGAGCATCAGTAATGATTACAGATGTATTAGACTCCGTTTGGAATTTGTAAAATTAAATGGTGCAGATAGAATTGTAAACGTTTTAAAAGTGGATGTTGGAAAAAGTGAACGAGTGGACAAACATTTGAAAATTGTTTTGAATACGCCTCAGTAGCTGGTGTGATAGTGCCTTTAGGGATGTCTGAAGAGCCTTCTCAAATAGCACAGAAACCAATCAAGCAAAATCAATTTTACTATTTACGGTTCTAGATTACAAGTTTATCAGGTTACCCCTGTTATTAAAGGGATAGAAGAGGGACTACTGAAAGATGATGAAATTGTTACACAGACTTTTTCAATAAATGATATTCAAAATGCTTTGATTTAATTAATAATGAACCAGATAAAGTAAGAAAAATTGTTATTACTTTTGTTTAATCACATTTGTCCTGACAGATAAAGGAGGCATAATGAAATGGAAGGTAATGCTGATAAAAAGGTTAAGACTATTGACAATCATGTTTCAACCAAAGAGTTGTTTAAAGTAACAGCTAGTGGTTGGTTAGGTACGGCTATGGAGTTTATGGATTTCCAACTGTATTCATTGGCTGCAGCTATCGTATTTAATCAGATATTTTTCCCGGAAGCTAGTCCAGCAATGGGTTTAATTTTGGCAATGGGAACCTACGGCGCTGGTTATGTAGCACGTTTAGTCGGTGCTTATATTTTTGGACGAATGGGTGATAAGACAGGGAGAAAAAATGTTCTAGTTGTCACTATTATGATTATGGGTATCGCTTCTACACTAATCGGTTTCTTACCAACTTATCAACAAATCGGTATTTTAGCTCCTATTGGGTTAGTTGTTTTACGAATTATTCAAGGACTAGGTGCTGGAGCTGAAATAAGTGGTGCTGGAGTAATGGTAGCTGAATTTGCGAAACCTTCGAATCGTGGTTTAGTAGGTAGTTTTGTTTGTTTAGGAACATCTTCTGGAACACTATTAGCGAATTTGGTTTGGACAATTATATTGACAGTACAAACAGAGCAGCAAGTTCTTGCATGGGGCTGGAGAATTCCTTTCTTACTATCGTTATTAACAATGATTGTAGCGATAATCATTCGTTTGCACATTAAGGAAAGCCCAGTTATGGAAGAAAAGAAAAAATTATTAATAGAAGAAAGGGAAAAGGCACTACATTCTGGTTCCTACTTGGCTAAAAATAAAACTGACGTAACAAAAACTAAAAAAGGCAAGAAAAGCTTTTTCGTTGCTTTAGGTCTTCGCTTTGGACAAGCAGGTAATAGTGGGTTATTACAAACATATTTGACAGGTTTTATTGTAACCGTTTTAGCTTTAGAGAAGACGGTTGCAACAAATGCTAATATTATTTCTTCACTAGTATCCTTTATTTCAATCCCATTAGTAGGATATTTAGGTGATAAAATCGGTAGGAAAAAGATGTACATGATTTTATCTTTAGCAACGGCTATATTTGCTATTCCGATGATGATGATGATAGATACAGGCAATCCAATAATTCTTACTATCGCTTTAGTACTAGGCTTAAATATTGGGGTACAAGGAATATTCGCTCTCGAAAATGTAGTTTTAGCTGAACTATTCGGTTCCAAGAATCGAATGACTTTGATGGCTTTGGCAAAAGAAATTGCAGGATGTATTGCCACTGGATTTGGTCCAGTAATTGCTGCATCAGTTGTTGCAGCCTTTACAGGTAGCTGGGTTCCGATTGCTATTATGATTATTGTCTTCTCTTTATCTTCCTTTATAAGCGCATATGTATCAATTGATACGACTGGTAGAGATTTAAATGAGCTAGAAGATGCTATGTAAAATGAGGAAGAGAGAGGTAGGATTTGAGCTTGAAAAAAAATAATATTTTGAATAGTTTGATAAAATCAGGTGTTATAGCTGTCATTCGTGGCGAAACAAAAGAAGAAGCAGTAAAAGCAAGTCATGCCATCATTAATGGAGAGATGAAAGGTATCGAATTGACCTTTACAGTCCCTCAAGCAGATCAAGTAATCGCTGAGCTTATCGCGGAGTATGCCAATGATCCCGAAATCGTGGTCGGCGCTGGGACCGTGTTAGATGCAACGACTGCCCGGCTAGCAATCATGGCGGGAGCGCAATTTGTCGTCAGTCCTTGTTTTGATGAAGAAACCGCTAAAATCTGTAATCTTTATCAAATCCCTTATTTACCTGGCTGTATGACGATTACCGAAATGAAAACGGCCTTGACTTATGGGGTGGACATTATCAAATTGTTCCCAGGTAGTGCTTTTGGACCAAGTATCGTCAAAGCTTTCAAAGCTCCGCTCCCTCATTTGAACATTATGCCAACCGGCGGGGTAAGCTTAGATAATATGGAAGATTGGTTCAATTCAGGCGTAGTTTGTGTTGGCGTTGGCGGCAATCTACTTGCATCAGCAGCAACCGGAGATTTTGAAAAAGTCACTGAAATTGCCAAACAATATATGAAAAAATATCAAGAAATAAAAGCAAATTAGTTGTTAAAGAAGTGGAGGCAATCACATGAAAGTACTAACTTTTGGTGAAATAATGTTGCGGTTGAAACCACCAGCTAATGAGCGGATTTTACAAACGCAAACATTTGAAGCAACTTATGGAGGAGCCGAAGCCAATGTAGCGGTATCCTTAGCACTACTAGGAAATGAAGTGGCTTATTTATCGAAGTTTCCTGATAACTTGCTTGGTCAAAGTGCGGTAGGCACATTGCAAAAATACGGTGTTGACACAAGTAAGATTTTGACAGGAAATGGGCGTCTAGGTATCTATTTTTTTGAAAAAGGGGCCAGTGTTCGTTCTACTAATGTTGTCTATGATCGGGCATACAGTGCCTTTTCACAAATGAAAGCTACTGAATTGAACTGGGATGAGATCTTTAAAGACGTTGATTATTTCTATTTTTCTGGTATCACTCCAGCGATTTCTGATGAGTTGAAACATGCTGCTTTAACAGCCTGTAAATATTGTAAGGCTCATGAGATCCCAGTAGTTTGTGATTTGAACTATCGTGGCAAAATGTGGACACCAAAAAAAGCCCAAACCGTTATGGGCAAGATCATGGAGTATGTCTCCGTTTGTATCGCCCATGATGAAGATTTTGAAGCGACGCTAGGGATCAAATCCTTTGATGGGGATGAATCCCGTGGGATCGAACAAAAAGAATTTTTCAAAGCGGCGATGAAAAAAGTCCAAGAGCATTATCCAAACTGTAAGATGGTTGTCAGCATTTTACGCAACATCTATTCAGTAGAAGACAGTGAATGGACCGCCTTATTATTAACGGACGGTGCCTTTTACGAAACCACCACCTACAAGATGCATGTGATGGAAGGTGTAGCCGCTGGGGATGCCTTTGGTGCTGGGTTGATGCATGGGTTATTACATGACTATACACCAACTGAACTCGTACAGTTTGGTTTGGCAGCCAGTGTACTTAAACTGACGATCTCTGGAGATCTAAACTTAGTTTCAGAAGCGGAGATCAGAAATTTAATGAAAAGTAACAACGGTGTGCGAGTTGTTAGATAAATGGCTTAATTACTAAACTTTTGTTAAACTAGAGAAAAATATTTTCTTGACCAGTAGATAAAGAGAACTGAGGATTATTATGACAGAATATATCGCAATTGGAGTAGCTAAGAAAATATAATTTGGGGATCGACTAGGCACCCAAATTATGTTGGACTGATCATGAAGTAATCATTCATTTTAATCCAAATTTAAAGCTTGTGGGTTTAAACTGATTACCCACAAGCTTTTTTTAT
>NZ_CAMLDX010000108.1 GCF_946478885.1 uncultured Bacillus sp.
AACTGCGAGACAATGAACAGCCGCAAGACAAGTGTAAAAAGAAAGAGCCCGGCATGAGTCAGACTCTTTCTTTTGCATTTATTCATCTTCAATTTCAGGCACAAACATAGACTCTTCTGTCAAGATCAGCTGGCTGTCTATTTCAGGATCATTCTCTCCTCTTTGGACATAATAATAGACCCCTTCGCTGTTTTGTTCTCTTGCTTTTACATTATCAGCTAACTGCAATTCCAAAAAGTCTTTGATTTTCTTCTTCAATTTTGCTTCAAAGATAGGAAACAGGATCTCGACCCGCTTTTCCATATTCCGCGTCATCATATCTGCTGAAGAAAGGTAGATTTTTTCTTCTCCGTTATGATGGAAGAAATAAATCCGACTGTGCTCTAAAAATCTGCCGACAATACTAATCACCCTGATATTTTCGCTAACTTTTTCAATTCCCGGCTTCAAGCAGCAAATCCCGCGGACAATCAATTCAATTTTTATCCCTGCACACGATGCTTCATACAGCTTCATAATCAGCGCTTTATCCGTGATAGAATTCATTTTTGCAATAATATGACCATTTTGATATTTTTTATGGTATTCAATTTCATTATCTATTAATTTAAGAAATTCGCCTTTAATATCATGCGGAGCCACCACAAGATGATGATAATCCGGTTTTTTTGTGTAGCCGCTTAAATAATTAAAGAAATTCGTGGCATCGATTCCAAATTTCCGTTTTGTTGTAATATACCCGAGATCCGTATAAATCTTCGCCGTCTGGTCATTATAATTTCCGGTTCCCAAATGAACAAACCTTTCGATAGCACCATTTCGTCTGCGAACAACAAGCGTAATTTTACTGTGCGTTTTCAAATGTGTCATCCCATAAATGACGTGACATCCTGATTTTTCCAGTTCCTTAGCCCATTGAACATTATTTTCTTCATCAAATCTCGCCTTTAATTCAACTAAAACCGTTACTTGTTTTCCATTTTCTGCAGCTGTTTTTAGTGCATCAATCACTGGTGAATCACCACTCACCCTATATAGCGTTTGTTTGATCGCCAATACGTCTGGATCGTCAGCCGCATCTGCAACAAAGTCAAGAACGGGCTGAAACGATTCATATGGATGATGAAAAAGCAAATCCTCCTCTAAGGCGTGCTGAAATATATTTTCGTCATTATTCATGCCAAAGACAGGTATAGGCACAAACTGTTCATAGGCTAAATCATCCCTGTGCTCAGCAATTACTTTATAGAATGAGAATAGCAAAGTTTTGTCGATCGGACCTGAAATATAATAAACATCCTCTTCTTTAACTTCCAGTTCCTCAAGTAAATATCCCATTATCTGCTTGTCTAATTTCTCTGCCCTGATTTCTAGTCGAACCGCTGCTCCCCATTTTCGCTTCTTTAATTCTTTTTCAATTTGGTGAAGCAAATCACGAGCGCCTTCTTCATGAATTGTTAAATCGGCATTTCTAGTAATCCTGAATTGAGTAACGGATATCACCTTATACCCAGGAAACAATTTATCGATAAAATAAGAAATGATATCCTCTAATAAGACAAAGCAAGATTTATCATCTATATAAGGGATTTCAATAAAACGTTTTAAAACAGATGGAACCTGAACGATTGCCAGCTGTGGATTATGGTCATATTCCAGTTCATTAACCAAGGTTACTGCCAAATTAGTCGTTTTATTAAACAGCAGCGGAAATGGTCGATAAGCATCGATCGCCATCGGTGTTAATACCGGAAAAATCTGTTCATCAAAAAAATGTTCCAGATCATTTTTCTGTTGTTCTGTTAATTCGGTAACTTTTAATATATGAATATCTTCCTGCTTTAGTGCCGGAAGAATTTCCTTTTGAAAAATTTCATCCTGCAAATAAACGAGCTCATGCGCTTTCTCAGAGATTTTGGTTAATTGCTGTTTCGGTGTCATCCCTGCTTTATTTTCTGGTTTCATATAACCGACCTTTACCTGATCCTTCAAACCAGCTACACGCACCATAAAAAACTCGTCCAGATTTGAGCTGAAGATAGCCAAAAATTTAATTCTTTCTAATAAAGGATTTCGTTTATCCAATGCTTCCTGTAATACACGTTCATTAAAAGCGAGCCAGCTTAATTCCCGATTGTTATAGTATGCTGGATAATTAAATTTATTTTCTAAACTCACACATAACCCACACCTTCGTTTGCAATATTCGACAAATTTATCATATCAAAAAAACAAACATCAATTGTTAAGAAATTGTAAATAATTTAAGTTTTCTCATTTAAATGTTTTATACTTGTAAGATGGCTTTTTGGCAAAAGCTTCTTAAGGATATCGAAAAATCAATTGAAGGGAACAAGACACTCTCCATCCTTAATATCCAATCTGACCAATTTAATGGAAATTGTCTTATTGATAACTTTTTCTAATTGGCGAATGTGTTTTTCTGACTCATATTGTTCAACAAATGCTTCACCATTACAGTAGATGACAAGGAGGAGCGAATCCTCGCTTGTTTTTTCAAGTTCTACTTTTTTAACAATCGCCCTTTTGGAAGCATCGAGAGCAGATGCAATCTTTGCAATAGCCCCTCCCGTCCGGATATCCTCCATTTCTTCCTTTGAAAACCAAGTTTCGAAGGAAGAATAATATTGCTTTAACAGTGTCCTATTTTTAAAGGAAGCAATTAAAGCTAATTTCACTCTCTCCTCATGCGTTAATCCATTTATAGATTGGTTGGCAAGCAAGTAAAAGGTATGCTGGCTGCTGGCATCTTCACCTATGTATTTGCCTAAATAATAAATTTGCGCGCCGAGGACAATAAATTTTTCTAATGATTTAATATCATGAAACTCATATAAGGAACTGATTTCTGCACTAAGCTGAGCAGCAAGGCTACCGGCATGCATAGCATGAGATCTATCTACATGATAATCCTCCATGAGCTCAGAAATACTGTTTGAGATAATCTGATCGGTATTATAATCCTTCCTTCCTTTATCATTATTTCTCATCGAGATGCCGTCTCTTAACCCTTTTCTGCTGAACATAAACTGGGAAGCACCGCAGAACCTACACAACTGAACAAATACTTCCGCTGCCGGAACAATAATATCTGCACGATCCTTTGAAAGTCCCTCTACTTTTTCCAACTGCGATATTGTTTGGCTTTGTAAAAATTGCTGCACCAGCTCTAAATCAGAAAGCGTCATCACATATTGATGGATGCCAGCGATGGGATATTTTTTGAGATTTTGATCTATTTGGGCAATATTTCGTGCACTACCGCCGATTGCAATGACGGGAACCTGAACATTTTTCAACCAGGGAAGCTTATTAAAAGACTGAAGAGAAAAGGCAATCAACTGTTTTTTTTCTTCTTCTGTCATCTGCTCCCCAGCCATAAATTGTTCCTTCAAGGACACAGCTCCAAATGGAAAACTATGGAAATACTTTATTTCACGATTTGCGTAATAGGTCACCTCCGTACTTCCTCCGCCAATATCAATGGTGACGCCTGTATCGATAGAAGTGGAACGGGAAACAGCATAAAATCCATGAAAGGCTTCCTCTTCTTCTGAGAAGATTTTCATTTTTAACCCTGTCTTTTCCTCCACAAGGGCTTTTATTTCCTGCTGATTTTTGGACTGTCTGATGGTAGCTGTCGCTATACAATATATTTTTGAAACTTGATGAAATTGGATAATTTCTTTAAATTCTTGTAGTATTTTGATAAGAAGAGCAATACCTTCTGAACTCAGCATTCCGTTCTTATTTAAATAATACCTAAGTCGGGCTGTTGTTTTAATATTCTCTGCTTCCTTTAAACTGGCGTTATTCTTTTTCTCATATATAACTAAACGGATGGTATTCGAACCGATATCAATGACTGCCCATGTTTCTTTCTTCATCAATCTTCTCCTTTAGTAGAAATATGTCAATAAATAGATCCTATCAAAATTTTGCCCTTTGTTGATATTTTTCAAAATCTTATGATTATAGCATACCCATTCTTCTTACAAAAGTGAAGAAACAAAAGGACTTTTATTAAGAATCATTTTCTTTTATAATCAAAAAGAGTTATAATAAATTAGGGTAATTTAACTAGATAAATGATCCTTGGGTCCTAATCGGATTTTCCCTTTAAACATGATTGAAAGGAGTCTTAACATTGACTGGAAATCAAAATCAATCTTCCCATCCCCATATCAAGGCAACTATTGAAAACCTCTCACAAGCAATCTTCACTGTTAACCGACATGCGAAAACCGCACCAAACCCTAAATATTTATATAAATTAAAATGTTCTGCCCTTCAAAAGCTGATTAAAGAAGGAAAAGCCAAGAAAATCGGGCTTCATTTCTCCAATAATCCAAAATATAGTCAGCAACAATCCGATGTCCTAATTGCCTGCGGGAAATATACCTTTCATCTTCCCCCATCAAAAAATGATTTTGCAGAGCTCCCCCACCTTGGGAAATTAGACAGTCATGTTAGAAATCCGAAAACAAACCTTTCATTAACACAGGCAAAAAAAATTCTTTCTACATACACCGGAATTATGGAGAATGAAAAGTCGGATCCGACAGCAAAGAAAAAATATACTAAGCCTGTTTTTAAAAAGCTGGGAGAGAGTTACTTTTAAGATAAGACTACCAAACACCCTGCACCATTTATGCAGGCTTTTTTCATTTAACCCGTTAATGGAAACTAATGAGGGGGCAGTCCCAAAACAAAGGTATCAGGTATCACATTATTTTGTATAAATCTATAATGGATATGAATGCCTGACATCTTATGGAACATCCCCCTCATTAAAAATATTTGATTATAGAGAAATCTGATCAATGACCTGAACCAGCTCGATAATTTCTGGTTTGCTGATTTGTGCATCTGCGCCTACCTTTTCCCCCTTGTGCCGAAGATCATCTGTAATCAACGAGGAAAAAATGACAATCGGTAGCCTGCTCAACTGACTGTGCTCCTTGATTTTTTTCGTTAAATGATGGCCATCCATCTGAGGCATCTCAATATCTGTTATGATCAGATGAACCTGCTTCTCCAATTCCTTACCTTCCGCGAGAAGAGCTTCCAAATAGTCATATGCCTCCTTGCCGTTTTCAAAAAACTCCATCTGCTTAAATCCCGCCTCTGTTAACGTATCATGCAAAAGCTTGCGCAGCAGCGGGGAATCTTCAGCAATCACCAACCGTTTATTTGAACGATCCTTCTTCTCAATGTTTTTCATCCGTAGAATGCTTATTCCAATTTCTGGATTTATGTCAACGACAATTTTTTCAAAATCCAAGAGCAAGATCATTTCACCATGTAATTTTATGATTCCCGTTATTTGGCTTTCAGCACTTTGGTACATGTCTGATGGCTTTTCAATCTGCTCCCATGATATACGATGAATTTGCGAAACACTATGTACGTGAAAGACGAGC
This sequence comes from uncultured Bacillus sp., assembly GCF_946478885.1. The sequence goes on from NZ_CAMLDX010000108.1 coordinate 5,445, forward strand.
TTCTGTTGATTGAATTCAGTGACAATAAATTTATCTGTTTCAGGAGTACTGGATGGCGGGAAACCAATTGCCTTGGCAATATCCACCACTGGTAGAACTTCCCCTCGAAGTTCAACAATCCCCTCTACCTGTGGGTGGGTTTGCGGCATCTGTGTTACAGGCACCGGATTGATAATTTCCCTTACTTTAATCACATTGATCCCAAACTTATTGTTATTGATGCCGAATTCCACTATTTCTAATTCATTTGTACCCGTTTCAAGCAATATCCCTTTATTTTTATCCATATAGTTCTACCTACCTATTCTATCAAATATTACCCTTACTATATCATGAAAAAGAAAGAAAACAGGACTTTTTATTGATGTTTTTCGTAAAATTCATTCAATGAATGAGGAGAATGATACTTATTTTTACACAATTAGGAATTTGCTAGTTAAATCGTAAATATTTACAAATAATTCATATGATTGTTAAGATTTATTGAATTTCAATTTTTATCCCTAGACTTACTGACAAATAGAGAATACAATACATACGTATTGGTAATTCAATACAAATATAATATTAATTGGGGTGTAAAATCGATGAAAGGGACTGCTATTCTTTTCCGAGAGGATCAGAAAGTGACAATTATCGAAGACATTGACCACGATACTTACGAAGAGTTAAAAAGCACGTACGGATGTATGGACACAGGGTATCATGCAGCTAACTACATGTCAGATTTAAGCAAAGTATCTCCGGCACTTTGGCATGATGATGAAGTGGATTGGGATTATGGCTATTAATAGATAGAATAAACATGGATCATGGAAGACAGGCGCATCAGCTTTAGACGCCTGTCTTTTTGTTTTAGTTCATTACTAAACTCTTCCAATATTTTTCATTTTCAGGAAGATCATCAAACCAAGCAGCATAATCAGGACAATCTAAAATCATAAATTCACCGTAATCCCCATTTTTTGCCTGATGATATTTCAAATAGGCCTTCCCGTCCTTAACAGCAAGAATTTCGATTTTGCCGGATTTATGACTCATCACAAGACGCACCCTTTTTCCAAGTCCAGATGTTCTTGCCTTTGCCAGTTCGACGATTTCATAGACTTCCTTAAGACTTAAAACAAAATCGTGATTCCCTGCAACTGGTCGATTAATAAAGAAATAATAAGGAGTGACGCCAATCCATGAAAGCTTATTTAACAATTCGGCTAAAACTTCAGGATTATCATTAACCCCTCTCAGGATAGGTGTTTGATTCACAACAACAGCACCTGCATTGTGCAATGCTTGAATGCCTTTTATTGCTTCAGTGGTTATTTCTCGTGGATGATTAAAATGCGCCATTATATAGATTCGTTTGTCTGGGGTGGAATAGCGGCGGATCATCGATAGAAACTCTTTATCTTCATATATCCGCATTGGGTAATAGGCAGGTAATTTTGAACCAAGTCGAATCACTTTCACATGTTCAATGGCTCGGAGCCGGCTGATAATATTTTCTAGCCTGCTAGTTGATAACATGAGGGAATCTCCCCCCGTTAACAAAACATTATTTATTTCCTGATGCTCATTAATATACTGAATACCTGGCAACGGATTAGGATTTGTTTCTTCCATTTCTTTTTTAAATAATCTCTTTCTGAAACAAAAGCGGCAATATCCTCCACAAACTTCGGATACTAGCAATAAAGCAGTTGTCGAATACTTATGCTGGCAGCCTGGAACGACATAATTAGCAGCTTCATCACTAGCGTCCCAATTGCCGTATTCCAACAATTCACCAGGGTTAGGGATAATTATTTTTCTTATCGGGTCTTCCGGGTCGTCCCATTGGATTAAATTTAAGTAGTACTCATTTGTACGAAAATCAAACTTATCTAAAATCGGTCTGATTTCCTCCCGCTCTGCTTTTGAAAGCTGTCTGACCTTATCAATGCTTGTAATGTAATTTGGTCTCATTATATCCCTCCTTATATTTATTTTAACAAAGAAAACGTTACCATTAGAGCAAAATTGCCAAAATAAGCTAGATTTCAAATAAAGTTCATATTTTATTTGCATTTTTTCCAAATGCAGTTAATGGGCAAAAGCCTCCTTGTCCTGCTTCATCTATTTAAATTATTTAAGGTTTACGTTAAAATAGAGGTATTGTTTTGAGAGGATGAATGGTATGGAACATTTAATAAATCGTAAAGTCAAGGAAATTGAAATTTCGGGAATTCGCAAGTTTTTTAATATGGTTGCAGGAACGGAAGGGATGATTTCTCTGACAATCGGGCAACCGGATTTTCCGACACCGTTACATGTAAAAGAAGCCGGAAAACAAGCAATTGATGAAAACTTCACCTCCTATACGCATAATGCCGGAGATATAAGACTTCGTCAGGCAGCCTCTCAATTTATGAAGGATAAATACAATCTGAACTATCAGGCGGATACAGAGGTGATCGTCACCGTCGGAGCAAGCGAAGCGATTGATATTGCCTTTCGGACAATACTAGACGAAAATTCAGAAGTAATTTTACCCGGACCTGTCTATCCAGGTTATGAGCCGATTATCAAACTCTGCGGTGCAAAGCCAGTTTACGCCGATGTTCGGGATAATGGTTTTCGCTTTACAGCGGACATTATTACGAAATACCTGACAGAGCATACTCGTTGTGTGGTTCTTCCTTACCCTTCCAATCCGACAGGTGTCAGTCTAAAAGAAGATGAACTCGTGGCCATTGCTGATTTGCTGGCAGAAAAGGATATTTTCATTTTGGCAGATGAAATCTACAGTGAATTAGTGTATGATCAGCCACATGTATCCATTGCATCTTTCTTAAGAAACCAAACCATTGTGATCAACGGATTATCAAAATCACATTCCATGACCGGTTGGAGAATTGGTCTGCTTTATGCACCGGCAACTATTGCACAGCATATCCTTAAAGTTCATCAGTACAATGTTACATGCGCTACTTCCATCGCACAGATGGCTGCCATAGAAGCCTTGACAGCCGGTAGGAATGATGCAATTTCAATGAAAGAGGCATACATAAAGCGACGAGATTATGTATACAGCAGATTATTAAGGATGGGACTTCAGGTTCAAAAACCCGACGGAGCTTTTTATTTCTTTGTAAAAATACCGGATCAAACGATCTCTTCCTTTGATTTTTGTCTTTCCCTAGTTAAGAAAGAAAAAGTAGCTGTTGTTCCCGGGAGCGCTTTTTCCAGTCTAGGGGAAGGATATTTCCGGCTATCCTTTGCCTGCGATATGGTCACATTAAAAGAAGGATTAGACAGGATTGAAGCATATATACAAAAAGTGCAGGCTTAATAGCTGCACTTTTTGTATATACCCCTTTATAAACTTGCTTTGATATGTCCCATCATTTTTGGATGTTTTCCCAGTATTTATATAAGGCTTGTGTTCCGCTATTTTCCTCCCCAGCTTCGGCAAGATCATCATACATTTTTTTTGCCAGTGAAAGTCCGGGTGCTTCCATCCCCATGGCCGCCGCTTCCTGTAATGCAATATTCATATCCTTTATAAAGTGCTTTATATAAAAGCCAGGCGCAAAATTTCCATCAATCATTCTCGGAGCCAAATTAGACAAGGACCAGCTTCCAGCCGCACCTGTAGAAATACTCTCAAGCACTTTTTTCGGATCTAATCCGGCTTTCTCTGCATACACGATCGCTTCACAAACCCCAATCATATTGGAAGCAATCGTAATTTGGTTGCACATTTTTGTATGTTGGCCAGCGCCGGCTTTTCCTTGGTATACAATATTCGTTCCAAGCAATTGAAAGAGAGGCTCTATTTTTTCAAAAGCTTCTTCATCTCCTCCAACCATGATAGACAGCTTCCTTTCTTTCGCTCCGGTATCCCCTCCGGAAACAGGAGCGTCCATAGCGAAGATATTCCTTTTCTTTGCCTCTTGGTAGATTTTCACTGCTAAAGCCGGTGTAGAAGTGGTCATATCAATCACATATGTATGAGGTTTTCCGTTTGGAATAATTCCCTGTTCACCCAGGTATACCTCTTCCACATCCTGCGGATAACCGACAATTGTAAATATGACATTCGCCTTTTCTGCCACTTCTTTTGGAGACTCCGCCCATATTGCCCCACGCTCTATCAGCTCTTCCGCTTTCTCCCTTGTCCGATTATAGACAAAAAGAGGATAGCCTGCACTAAGGAGATGACCTGCCATATTTTTCCCCATCACTCCTGTACCGATAAATCCAATAACCGTATTTTCTGGTGTTAACATACCCAACTCTCCCTTTCCTATCATTAATCATTGAATATACTGGACAAGTAGTCAAAACCGCGCTTTCCTGAAGCCTTACTCTTTACATTTGTGAGGTGAAATTCGTCAGGTATGCCTTGGCGATGACTTCTTCATTACTCAAAATTTCTACAGATACCGCCCGCTGATCTGTTATCATTTCCTTAATATCAAATACATGTAAATCACGGAGCAGCGGTACCGGGTCCATATAAATAAACGATTCTCTGTTGTTTTCGACCTCTAATGACTCCCCGTTGAAAACCTCCTTTCCGCCATAAATAATTTCGCTGTTTCCTAAAGCAGCCGCCAGTCTGTCACTATGAATCTGTACTTTTACTTTATACATCTTTTCCGTTGTAAAAATCTCCTCATTAATCTTGAAGCGAAACTGTAGTTCATTTTTATTTGTTAATAATACATCCGCATTCCGGTTGATAACAGCCGATTCATCCTTTATCGTACACCCTGTAAGGGCAATAAGACAAACCACAGCTGTAAAAAAAAGCAATCGTAATCTTTCCATCGTTCATCCTCCTTATCATCACCTTTGCCAAATGAATCGTTGGCTAAACATCAGGAGGACATTAGACAAAAAAGACTGAGCCAAAGAGGAAGCTTCCCTGAACATTTCAATATCCTAGAAATAGAAGCTTTCCAGTCCCAGATATTGTTTGTGCTCGGGAATCAGACCTCGTATGAATCAGTCTCTAACGATAGCGATGACAACGGTTAGCCCATTGCTTATTCAGCCAATCCTTCTTTAGACATTAAATCCTGTAAAGAAGCTAAGGCATCCTTCTCATCATTGCCATCCACAATAATTTTGATTACTGCACCTTTTCCAATTCCTAACGACATCACACCCATAATGGATTTTAAATTTACCTTTTTATCGTTGTATTCAAGATCTATATCAGAAACAAATCTGCTTGCTGCTTGTACAAGCAGCGTTGCCGGTCTGGCATGTATACCTGTATTCGAAATTACCGTAAATTGTTTTTCAACCATGCTCATCAAACTCCTTCAAAAAATGATTTGAGAATAGTTCTACTTGATGTTTTCTTAACTAAATTTAATCAAAACTAGTTTTCAAGTCAAGAAACATCACCTTTGATCAGGCAATTGGTGAACTACTCCCACCACTTACCACCCTTACGGGTCGCTTGAAGTGGGGGCTTCTCGACTTAT
>NZ_CAMLDX010000109.1 GCF_946478885.1 uncultured Bacillus sp.
GAGAAAAAGCAAAGTTTTCTCTCTCTTTTTCTATAGCAGATCAGCTGCCAGCTGGGCAATTCCTGAACGTTCTCCTTTAATCAGCTTTACATGACCTGAAATCTGCTGCTCCTTAAAGCTTTCGACCACATATGTAAGACCGTTGTTGTAAGCATCCAGATAGGGATGATCGATTTGTTCAGGGTCTCCCATCAGCACAATTTTACTTCCTTCCCCTACTCTTGTTAAAATCGTTTTTACTTCATGCTTGGTTAAATTCTGTGCTTCATCAATAATAATAAACTGATCTGGAATGCTTCTTCCCCGGATATAAGTTAACGCCTCGACTTCAATCGATCCCATTCCGGCAAGAATGGCTTCCAATTCACCTGGTTTCTTGGCATTAAACAGGTATTCAAGATTATCATAAATTGGCTGCATCCAAGGCCTCAGCTTTTCCTCTTTTTCCCCCGGCAGAAACCCGAGATCTTTGCCAACCGGTACAATTGGACGGGCAACAAGCAGTTTTTTATATTCTCCTAAGTCCTCTGTCTGCATTAATCCAGCTGCAAGGGCAAGAAGAGTTTTACCGGTACCTGCTTTTCCAATTAATGTGACCAACGGCAGATCCCGCCTTAACAGGAGCTCTACAGCCATTGTCTGTTGGACATTTCGCGGTCTGATCCCCCATAAATGATCATGATCGAAAATCAACTTTTTCACCTTTGATGCAGTTTTGTCTACCATCCCGACAGCAGAAGAAGATGAACCTAGAGCATCCTTCAGTAAGATGAATTGATTCGGATAAAACGGATGATTGGCAATGTCTGTCAACGGTAATTCCCCTTTTTCATAAAAACGGTTCAATAACTCTGTCGCAATAAAGATATTGAGAAATCCCGTGTAAATCTGCTCGTTCTCAACCACTCTATCACTTAAAAAATCCTCTGAGACTAACCCAATGGCATCTGCTTTTACTCTGACCAATGCGTCCTTACTGACTAATATCACCTGACGCCCATTTTCTTTTGTTTTCTCCTCAAGCGAAAGATTCTTTGCCACAGCCAGAATTCTGTTATCATTGGTTTTTTCAATAAATATTTCCTGAAGCTGATGGAAGGAGCGATGATTCAATTCGATTCGTAAACCACCGCCATTTTCCAATGGAATTCTTTCATGCAGCTTTCCGTTTGCTCGTAAACCATCAATAATTCTAGATACTTGGCGGGCATTTCTACCAATTTCATCCATATATCTTTTTTTGGAATCCACCTCTTCTAATACGACTGCTGGAATGACTACCTCATTATCCTCAAATGAGAAAATGGAATATGGATCTTGTAATAACACATTAGTATCTAAAACGTATATTTTACTCAATCCGATGCCTCCTGCTCCTATGTGTTTTTTTACTGTGATTCGCATATCTTTCTTATTAGGCTAAAAAGGTTTGATACATGGTTTGCCATCTGTAAAGACACAGCTATTCGCAGTCAGTATTCCTTCGCAGGGTTTCAATGCTTCATGTCACGGAGCCTATAGTCATGATCAGTATTATTCTCAGGATGCCACTCTCCTTATTTTGAACACCACATTTGTTCGATTTGAACTTTGATAAAATATATGTTTTTTCGCATAAAGATAGAAGATCATTTGCACAATAACAGTAATGATTTCAATATTTATTTCATCTATTTATCGGTTTTTTCGGGAATGCAAAACCATATATTTTGGAGGTGTTTCATTTATGAAAGCTTGTATCATGATTCTCTTAAGTCTCTTAGCCTTGAGTGCCTGCAACATAAAAGATGAAACAACAGAGAAAAATAAGCAGGTAATCGATGTGAAAAACAGCACCCTACAGGAAGTTGATAAAAAAACCGGACAAGAAATCTCAAAGCACTTGGTCAGCCTTGCAGTAAGCATGCCGAATGTTAATGATGCCACAGCAGTTGTTCTAGGAAAATATGCCATAGTCGGAATTGATGTTGACAATAATCTAGATCGCTCGGAAGTAGGCTCTATTAAATATTCTGTGGCTGAAAGTTTAAAGAAAGATCCTTATGGAGCAAGAGCAGTGGTGATTGCGGATCCCGATACAAACGCACGTTTAAAAGAAATCTACGCTGATATACAAAACGGAAAGCCTGTACAGGGAATCATGAATGAATTAGCGGATATTTCCGGACGATTAATGCCGGAGATTCCAGCAGATATGGTAGAACCGGCTCCCGCCAATCATCCAACCGAAAAACCGAAAAAAACACTTAACGGTACAGAAAAGCAAAAGCTGGAACGACAGCAGGAAGAACAATCCAACCATCGAAAGTGAAATTAAAAATAAGGCATAAAGAACAGTTGCGATTTAAAAAGCTTAGTCATGAGATGTGACTAAGCTTTTTTCATTGCTTCCATTACTTGGCTATCCAGTTTTTTCGCAGCCTTTAAATCATATGTCTTGTCATATTGAGGCAATACGGAGATTTTTGACCCATAGAACATCACATCTCTTACCTCATGAATGTCTAATTGTATTAACGCCAGTTTTAATGGAATATTCTCCATTTTCTCCTGGATTATGTTAGCATCACCGCTGATGGAATACGTTGATTCATTCGCTATCACGTTTAGGACTGCTTTGGAATTATGCTTAACATTCTGTACAATACGCGAGCGGTTATCAACCGCAAAAAGAATGGTATGCTCATTTTTGGCATATACCCAAGAAATAGCACTGACATTTGGAGCTCCTGTTTCATAATCAATCGTTGAAAGAAGAACAAATCGTTCCTGTTGTAAAAAATCAACTAATGGCTGCAATAATTTTGGTTCAACTTGATTCACCATTATTTAGCCCCCTTTTTCATATTTTCATCTTATTATGAAAACTTTTTCCTTTCAACTATTTTGACAGGTGAATGAATGCAATGTAATATGACTACAGCAAGGTTGAATTCGAAACTATTATAAACATATTATATAATAAACATACAGCCCTTATAGCAGGCTGTAAAATCATTCAAGATCGAGTATTAGATATAGAGGTGCATTATGAGAGTTAAATGTGTGATTTGCGATAAAATTGAATCCATTGATGATGATTCCATTCAGGCTAAGCGGCTACGCAACAGACCTATATACACGTATATGTGCAAAATATGTTCTGAGCGAATTTCCGAAAGAACTCAAAAACGCATAGCTTCCGGAAACTTTCATCTGTACAAAAGCAAAAAAAATCCAGATGACTGGGATTAATTAAAAAAACGCTGGAGCCCTGCCCAGTGACGAGGTTATCTGGGTGGTGCTGTCAATGGCAGCCGCCAATCGGTCACTGGGTATAAGAATTTTCTGGGCACAGATAAATTGCAAAGGCCCGATATCTTATGCCCAACAGCCTTTTTTATTCGGAATAAATATTATATCTGTCAGGCGCTTCATTAATTTGGTTGATCATCACTTCAATTAAATCCCGGGGGAAACGCATGTTTTCTTGTTTTCCTGTTTTAATGAACGATACATGATACATGGTTTCATCCTTGCCCACCTCGATGTTGGATAAAGCATGATCCGTTTCCAGTATGGAAAAAAACATTTTTTCAGTTTCCACAGCAGCTGTATCCGCTGGTCTTGCATCACTTACCACTTTAATGGTCAACCAATTATAGACAGCATCTTGTAATGATTCCATAATATCCCCCTTATTCCCTTTGTTGAAAGCATACCTGCTTATGCTGATTTTTTATGCCAGTTTAAACGGATCTTATAGATCACCAAGATTAAAACAGCCACTACCAAACCTTCAGCGATTGGAAGAAAAATTCCTAAAAAGGTTAAAAATGTACAGCCAAAAAATAAAAAGATATAAATAATCATTGATTTCAATAAAGGTAATTTCTGTGCAAAGCCAAGTTTATAAACAATAACACTTAAAGTCAGGATCGTGATAAACAATAGCCACATGCCGAGATCCGTATTCTCATTTACTTTAAATAAAGCGGCAAAAAAAGACAGTCTTTCTGTAATGTCCATTATAGTCTTTCCCCCATTTCCCTATCTAAAATCCACTATACTATGTATAACTCATTCAATCAAATAATCTTATTAAACAATAGTATTCGCAACAAAAGGGAGACTTCTCCGTCTCCCTTTTAAGATATTCATGCTAATTCAGCAGACTTTTTCTTCTTCTCTGCCTTCTCCCGCTCACTCTTATTCAAGATCTTCTTCCGCAAACGAATGGATTTTGGCGTTACCTCACAATACTCATCTTCATTCAAATATTCCAGCGATTCTTCCAAGGTTAAAATGCGCGGTTTCTTAATCGTAGCTGTCTGGTCTTTGGTAGCAGAACGAACATTGGTTTGTTGTTTCGTCTTCGTAATATTGACAGCCAAATCATTTTCCCTTGTATGTTCGCCCACTATCATACCTTCATAAATCTCTGTACCAGGATCCACAAAAATAATACCGCGGTCTTCTACCTGCATAATTCCGTATGTCGAGGCTTTTCCATTTTCCATTGAAACAAGTACGCCTTGGCGTCTTCCGCCAACCTGGCCTTGCTGCATCGGCTGATAACTGTCAAAGCTATGGTTGATAATCCCGAAGCCTCGTGTCAATGTAAGAAATTCTGTTGTATAACCAATCAAGCCTCTGGCCGGTACATTAAAAATCAAACGCACCTGACCATTCCCGTTATTAATCATATCAAGCAGTTCGCCTTTACGGAATCCCATTGACTCCATAACAGCACCTGTATGTTCTTCAGGGATATCAATTTGTACTCGTTCAACAGGTTCACAACGTACTCCATCAATCACCTTTACAATAACTTCCGGTTTCGATACCTGCAGTTCATAGCCCTCACGACGCATATTTTCAATCAGGATGGATAAATGCAGTTCACCTCGACCTGACACGATCCATGCATCCGGCGAATCTGTATTGTCTACACGAAGGCTGACATCTGTATGAAGCTGTTCACGCAGTCTTTCCTCAATTTTTCTGGAGGTCACATATTTACCCTCACGACCGGCAAATGGACTGTTGTTCACGACAAACTCCATTTGCAAAGTCGGCTCATCAATTCTTAATAAAGGAAGCGCCTCTTGATGCTCTATTGGACAAACCGTTTCTCCCACGTTAATATCTTCCATCCCGGAAACTGCTACTAAATCCCCGGCAAAGGCTTCTTCAATTTCAAGGCGTTTCAAGCCAAAGAAACCCATTAACTTTGTAACCCTGAAGTTTTTTACGGTTCCATCAAGCTTCATAAGTGCTACTTGCTGACCAACCTTCATAGTACCACGGAAAATACGACCGATCCCGATTCTCCCTACAAATTCGTTATAGTCTAACAATGCTACTTGGAATTGAAGGGGTTCATCTCGATTATCCTGCGGCGCCGGTATATGATCTAAAATTGTCTCATATAATGACTGCATGTTGTCATCTTGTTTCTCTGGATTCACGCTGGCCGTTCCATTAATTGCTGAAGCATAAATCACTGGAAAATCAAGTTGGTCTTCTTCTGCTCCTAACTCAATAAATAAATCCAAAACCTCATCAATAACTTCTAAAGGTCGGGCAAAGTCACGGTCTATTTTGTTGACGACTACGATCGGCGTTAAATGTTGCTCTAATGCCTTCTTTAGTACAAATCGTGTCTGTGGCATACAGCCTTCATAAGCATCCACCACTAACAGAACACCATCCACCATTTTCATGATGCGTTCCACTTCACCGCCAAAATCAGCATGTCCCGGTGTATCAAGAATATTAATTTTAGTATCCTTATACTGGATTGCTGTATTCTTCGCTAAAATAGTAATTCCGCGTTCTCTTTCAATATCATTTGAATCCATGGCCCGTTCTTCCACATACTCATTTGATCGAAAGGTGCCCGCTTGTTTTAAAAGTTGATCGACCAGTGTTGTTTTCCCATGGTCAACGTGAGCAATGATCGCAATGTTACGAATATCGTTTCTGGTTTTCAAAAAATTTCCTCCTAGCTGTAATAACTAAAACTAATTCTATCGATAAAAGGGCTTTTCTAAGAATCCCTTGAATGATCCAAAACATAACTGAAATATTATATCACAGTTAATATAGAAAACTAAAACTTTTTTGTGTAGAATATAGATAGTAAAAGAAGAAATTTTCAAACTTGTATCTTTTAGGAGCAGAATATATATGAAGAAAATTCAATGGATATTTTTATTATTGGCGTTTGCCGCTGCTGCATGTATGGTTGGATTTGGTATGTCTATAGCGGCAGAAAGTCTGAGTGGAAGCATTATTTCCCTTATTTTACTCATCACTGTCATAGGATTCGGATTTATGAAAAAGAAAAAAAAGAGGGAGAACGGGACTCTTTAACCGTTCTCCCTTGTTTGACTATATTTGCCACCAGCAAAATCACCAATTTCCATTATTTAAATACTTCTTCATAATCTCATGATGCAGCCCTGATTTCGCCACAAAAACAGATGTTTGCTTTAGAGGATTTATTGAATTTCCCCTTAGATCAGTTACAATTCCCCCCAATTCTTCAATAAGAATTTTCCCTGCAGCAAAATCCCATGGTGATAATCTTAAGGAAATATATCCATCAAGCCTTCCGGCTGCCACTGAGGCCATCTCCAATGCAGCAGAACCGTACGATCTGGTACCGCGCAGATCCTTAACAAGCTCCCCAAGAATGGAAGGATCTATACGGCGATTTTCTGTTACCCATGTAGAATTCAAACCGATAATTGCTTCAGAAACAGTTACTTGTTCCAATGGTTCAAGGGGATCATCATTGATAAATACGCCATTTCCCCTGATCGTATGATATAATTCACCGCGGATGACATCATAAATTAATCCGATTTTCCCCTCTCCATCTTCATAAATACCAATTGAAATGGCAAAATTCCGCTGCATATGAACGAAGTTAACCGTTCCGTCAATTGGATCAATCAACCAGACGATGCCATCTGATTTTTTTACCTCATCGCCGAATCCTTCTTCTCCGATAATTTGATGACCAGGATAAGTATTATGAATATTATTGACGAAGAACTGTTCAATTGCTTTATCCATTTCTGTAACTAGGTCATTGGGATTGGATTTGGTTTGGACGATCAATCTTCTCGTCAAAGATTCTTTAATTATGTCCCCGGCTTCTTTAATCCATTTTTTTGCTTGTTTTTCAATTTCTTTCCAATTCTCCATTTCCAACATCACCTGCTATTCCGTCATTTGATAACCATCACTATTCTTTATTTTACCAAAAATTAAATATTTATCCTTAAAATCAATCATAGTCTTTTATTATAGATCATAAATAAAAAACGAACTCCTTGTCTCGCAAAAAGAGTTCGTTTCTAACTTGAAATCAACCTATTCATTTTTTCTCCTTTTATTTATAGGGCTTTTAAATTAAGAAGTTCCTGTCTAATTTTTTCAAGCTTTTCCTTACTTTCTTTTTTCTTGTTTTCATTATTTTCTCCCATCGCCTCAAAAAGAGTTGCCAGTTCATAATCCATTTCCAATCTTAATACAGCTGTTCTTTGCTTTTCAACTGCTTTTTTCTTTACCGAATTCATCACTTGCTTCATTGACAGTACACCCCTTCCGAATAATCTTTAATAATCTGATTATTTGTATTAATATAATATGTGCAAACAACGAATCTTGCAACAAATTTGCACTATTGCCTACCACGAAAATCCCATTGATTTGCCGTTGATTTGCTGATATCGACATTTCCCATTTTCTCAAGGAAGAGGTGAAAAAAGCGCTGCACGTATCTCGTTTAGGAGAGAGCGTGAATCCCGTTTATTCTTGGTCAATCATCTTATTTCTTGATTGGTTTTGTTTATGCTACAATATGTGCGAAGTTTACAGGAGGTGATAGCATGAATTTTAATGGCTTTACAGAATTAGACTTTGATGTTTTTTTAATAGATGGTCTTGAGCAGAGGATGGATGCTTTAAAAACCCATATTCGGCCTAAGCTTGAAGCGTTGGGTGCTTTCTTCGCTCCTACATTATCTAGTATGACGGGGGAAGAAATATATGCTCATGTGGCGAAGCATGCACGACGGACAATCAATCCGCCCAATGATACATGGGTGGCTTTTGCTAACAATTCCAGAGGCTATAAAATGCTACCCCATTTTCAAATTGGAATGTGGGAAACACATCTTTTTATATGGTTTGCTATTATTTATGAAGCGCCCCACAAATCAACAATCGGAAAAAATCTGGAGTTTCAAGTGCAAAAAATTCATCGGGACATCCCACAGGATTTTGTATGGTCTGTTGACCATATGAAACCAGAGACTCAAAAACAGGAACAACTCACAGAAAAGGATCTGACAAACATGTTTGTCCGTTTACAAACGATTAAAAAAGCAGAAATATTGTGCGGGTATCAAATTCCAAAACAACAAGCGATCGACATGCCAGAATCAAAATTTCTCGAACATACTCAGTTTGTTTTTGAAACGTTGCTTCCTTTATACAAGTTGGCTAGGTCAAGTAAGATTTAAGAAATAAATACGTTAGAAGAAGCATACAATGTTGTTGGAGCATTTCTTTAAGAAGAGGATGGGTCCGGCTTATATAAGTCAGACCCTTTTGGTTTGTTTTTCATTTATATGCAATTTTTTATGAACTCATTCTAATAATCTTCCCGGCTTCAGACTCTTTTACTTTTTTCATCGTCCTGTATGAAGAATACCCGCTCATTTTTTCAAATTCTCCGCAAAGCTCCTTTTCCTGTGCTTTGCTTGGTACAATTTCTTTAAACCTTCGATAAAAAGCAAGCAGCTGCTCCCGCTCCATTCCCTTTTCATACGTATACTCGATAGCCTCAAAAAATTGAATGACAGCAATTATTTCTTCAGTTGACCAAGTATAATCAATGGGATATTGATATTCCATCAGACTCATCCTTTTCTGTTATGTTTTCTTTATTGTGACAAAGGGACAAACATATGGACAGCATACCATAAGTCTTTATAAACAATGATTTCTTTTTTACCTGCTGATTCTCCTGCCTGTTTAATAATTAATCTAAAAAACAAATCTGAAATTCATTCCGTCCTTTTGTGAAAGAAATAAAAAATCCCTTTTCAAGCCTTGGTATTAGTGCTATAATTCATTTGTTTTGTTTCATACTATCAGAAATACTCTAAGCGGTAGATAGTATAGTTTAGTAGTGACTTTCGCTATTTAGCAAAGTCTTATTTTTCTAATAATTTTATATAGCAGACTAAACATATTTGAATGCATAGAACGCTATATACATTACTATGATCTTATATAAAAGAGGTGTGGTAATCAATTGTCCCAGCAGAATACACCATTATTCAGTGGCTTAGTTGAACATGCAAAAAAAAATCCAGTTCAATTCCATATTCCCGGCCATAAAAAAGGGAACGGAATTGCTCCAGAATTTCGTGAGTTTATTGGCGTTAATGCTTTATCCATTGACTTGATTAATATTGGACCCCTTGATGATTTACATCAGCCAAAAGGGATTATCAAGGAAGCTCAAGACTTAGCTGCAGAAGCATTTGGTGCCGATTATACTTTCTTTTCCGTTCAAGGAACAAGCGGAGCTATCATGACAATGATCATGGCCGTTTGCGGTCCAGGGGATAAGATTATCGTACCGCGTAATGTGCATAAATCCGTAATGTCCGCCATAGTATTTTCTGGTGCTATCCCTATTTTCATTCATCCTGAAATCGATGAAAACCTAGGTATATCTCACGGAATTACCATCCATTCCGTGAAAAGAGCGTTAGAGGAATTTCCAGATGCTAAGGGACTATTGGTTATTAATCCGACTTATTTTGGTATATCAGCTGATTTAAAGAGCATTGTCGAACTGGCTCATTCATATCATATTCCTGTATTAGTAGATGAAGCACACGGTGTTCACATTCATTTTCATGATGAGCTTCCCTTGTCTGCTATGCAAGCAGGCGCAGATATGTCAGCAACGAGCGTTCATAAACTGGGAGGTTCGATGACCCAAAGCTCTATCCTGAACGTTAAAGGGAAGCTCGTATCACATAAAAGGGTTCGTGCAATCTTAAGTATGCTGACAACAACGTCTACTTCTTATCTCCTGCTTGCTTCTTTAGATGTTGCCAGAAAAGAACTGGCTACACGAGGAAAGGAGTTAGTTGGCAAAGCGATCCGCATCGCAGACTATATTCGCGACCATGTAAATGAAATCGAACATCTATACTGTGTTGGTGATGAGATATTAGAAACAGAAGCCGCTTATGACTATGATCCGACAAAACTCATTATCTCTGTGAAGGATTTGGGTTTGACCGGCTACGATGTCGAAAAATGGCTGCGTAAGCACTATTCTATTGAAGTGGAAATGTCTGATTTGTATAATATCCTTTGCATCATTACTGCAGGAGATACTATCAAAGAAGCAAATATTCTCATCAATGCTCTACAACAGCTGGCTGAAGAAAGAAAAGAGCAAGCTGAGAAGGTATCAACTCAAGTGTTGCTGCCGAATATCCCAGTACTGGCCGTTACCCCGAGAGATGCATTCTATGCAGAAACCGAACTGGTAGATTTTGATGATTCTGAAGGCAGAATTATTGCCGAATTCATCATGGTTTATCCACCCGGTATTCCCATTTTTATCCCGGGCGAAATCATTACTGAGGATAATCTGATTTATATTAAGAAAAACAGAGAAGCCGGACTGCCCGTACAAGGTCCTGAAGACTTCGATTTCAAAAAGCTGCGTGTCATAAAAGAACATAAAGCTATCCGCTAAATGGAAAAATACTATAAAAGCAGAGGCTGACATCAGTCAGCCTCTGCTTTTCTCTAA
>NZ_CAMLDX010000110.1 GCF_946478885.1 uncultured Bacillus sp.
AGGAAATATCAGCAAGTCGGGAATCAATCACCGGCTACGAAAAATAGATGAAATCGCTGAGAAGATAAGAAAAGGCCAAATTACAGGAGGAAAATAAGGAAATGGTAGAAAAACAAGTGCAAGTGAAATTACGATCAGGACTACAAGCCCGTCCTGCAGCATTATTTGTTCAGGAAGCAAATCGTTTTTCGTCAGATGTTTTTTTAGAAAAGGACGGAAAGAAGGTCAATGCTAAAAGTATTATGGGGCTGATGAGTCTGGCTATCGGCTCGGGAAGCATCGTGCAATTGATGGTTAACGGAAGTGATGAAGAAGAAGCGTTGCAAAAGCTTGCAGAATACATTGAGCAGGATATTTAATCCGGAATAAAAAAACTCGCAGATTTTCGCTGCGAGTTTTTTTGCACTAAAGGTTTTGGCATGATGACGGGGATTCGACTGCTGTGACCGATCAAGTCCTCTCCAGTCAATATCGAATCACACATGCTCGTTCTTCATGTTTGCCTGACACTTATTAAGGAGTACAAAGCAGAACATTTAGATCAAGGATAGTCTCGCCAATAAGTCAAGGATGCTGTTTATTTCTTATCGACTGCGGTGCTGCGAGAAATAATATGGTCTATTAAGCCATATTCTTTTGCTTGTTCAGCTGTCATGAAATTATCTCGATCTGTATCCCTTGCAATCACTTCAAGCGGTTGGCCGGAACGTTCAGCTAGTATTCCGTTTAATTTATCACGTAAGAATAAAATCCGCTTTGCCGCAATTTCGATCTCAGTTGCCTGCCCTTGTGCTCCTCCAAGAGGCTGATGGATCATGACTTCAGCGTTTGGCAGGGCATAACGTTTGCCAATTGTACCAGCAGTAAGAAGGAATGCACCCATTGAAGCTGCCATACCGATACAAATGGTTTGTACATCTGGCTTAATGAACTGCATCGTATCATAGATGGCCATCCCGGCTGTGATGCTGCCGCCAGGGCTGTTGATATAAATGGAAATATCCTTTTCGGGATTTTCCGCTTCAAGGAAAAGAAGCTGAGCGACGATAGAATTTGCAACATTATCATCGATGGCACTGCCGAGCATAATAATGCGGTCTTTTAATAGGCGGGAGTATATATCATAGGCCCGTTCCCCGCGGTTTGTCTGTTCAATAACTGTAGGGATTAAATTCATTTTTACATCCTCCTTAAGTTATAATGAGATCAGCAGCAATAAGTGGAAAATACTACTACTGTTTGCAATTTTATCATACACTGATGGTCAAAAAAGGTCAAATAATTAGCTTTGCAAAGCAAAGAAATTTATCCGAAGTTTCCTAAAACATCACCTTATCCATTTTTAACCTTAATCGGTTATTTAATACCAGAATCTCTATGAAAGCGGCAAAAAACCTCCCATTCATAAAAACAGGAGGTTTTTAATGTGGTAGACCCGGTTTTTACGCCCTCGGCAGGAATCGAACCCACATCTCAAGAACCGGAATCTTACGTGCTATCCGTTGCACCACGAGGGCAGAAAATAATTGTCTGAACCAACGCTTTTCTATTATACTCGATCCATGTTTATTGTGCAAGATTTTTTTGGACAGAACAGCGTATCTTTCAGTCATAAAATTCTCGTGACGATAATAATACTGTTATAGTAGAATGGAGTAAAAGGTGGTGGCAAAATGGATTTAAAGACTGGTTTAAGGCAGCAGCAAACAATAAAGTTGTCGATGACCCAGGAATTGACGCAGGCAATTGCTTTATTGCAATACTCATCTCAAGAATTAATAGAATTTTTAGAAAATAAAGCAATCGAAAATCCTCTGCTGCTGATTGAGTCGGAAAATATCCAGACAATTGACCCACGTTATGACAGGGTGAAGAAGATTAATAATCCAAAACAGGCGGACAGGCAAAGCTGGTTGGAGCAAATGGCGAAAAATGAAACATCATTGGTCCATTTTTTGATATCACAGGTGGATTTAGGACAATATGATCGTGAGATGAAAAGGACTCTAATGTTTTTAATTAACAGTCTTGATGAAAACGGTTATCTTCCAATGGATAGTGATGAGTGTGCCTCCATTTTGGCTGTACCCTTTGAAAAGGTGGAAGAGTCCGTTCGAATCATTCATGGATTGGAGCCGGTTGGTGTCGGGGCAAGAAATTTACAGGAATGTCTGCTGCTGCAAATTCACCGGGAAGAAGAGAAGAATCCTCTGGCAGAGAGGATCATTTCAGATTATTTTATTTTATTTGCTGAAAAGAAATGGAAGCATATTGCAAAGCATCTTAGTGTCGAATTGAAGGAAATTCAGGAAGTATATGATTATGTTCAGTTGCTGAATCCGCGACCGGCTTCAAATTTTTCCTCCGATCAAGCTCCATATATGGTTCCGGACATCACGATTAAATGGGATGGAGAATCCTTTTCAATCCATATTTTCGATGAAATACTGCCAAAAGTCCATTTTAACGAAGAGTATTATCAAACATTCAATCAATTTCGCGATAAGCAGGTAAAACAATTTTTACAAGAAAAGTATCATGACTATCAATGGATTGCCAGAAGCATTGAGCAGCGGAAGGAAACCATTACAAAGGTTGCATTGAAAATTGTAGAAAAACAACCTGAGTTTTTTATCTGTGGGCCGGAAAAACTAAAACCGATGACGATGAGAGAAATCTCAGAGGAATTAGGTATTCACGAATCGACTGTTAGCCGGGCAGTCAGGGAAAAATATGCGCAAACCCCATTTGGAACCTTTGAATTGAAATCCTTCTTTTCAAGCGCAGTCAAAACAGCTACAAACGAAGAAACGGGATCTTGGAAGGTAAAAAAAATGATCTCGAAGCTGATCGATGAGGAAGATAAATTAAATCCTTTGTCTGATCAGGAATTAGTTCGTTTGTTACATGAAAAAAACGATATAATAGTATCGAGAAGAACGATTGCGAAATATCGCGATCAATTAAAGATTCCTTCTTCTGCCAAAAGAAAACGGTTTGGATAAAATGGGGTGAGGGGTACGAAACCGACAGTAGTATTATATACACGAAACGGCTGCCATTTATGTGAGACAGCAAAAGACATATTAATGAAATTAAAGCGTGAATGTGATTTTCATTACGAAGAACGAGATATCAGTTTAAATGACGACTGGACGGAAAAATATGGCTTGATGATTCCTGTTGTCGAAATTGATGGGAAAGAAGTCCAATATGGACAGGTTGACAAAATATTCATACATGAAAGGCTTACAAAAAGTTGTGGGTAATTTTTACTTGAAATAGTAATGTATCCCTGTTACTATATCAGTACAGGGGATTTTTTTTGTAGCAACTGGGACATAAAATGTCTATGTGGGACAATTAGTGACCAAACATAAAGGAGCTGCATAAAATGAAATCAGTAATAAAAATACAAAGAAAATTATTACCTGACCTGCTTGCGGTTATGCAAAATCGATATCAAATTCTCCAATATATTGGTGCAATGGAGCCGGTGGGACGAAGAAGTTTGGCTATCCAGCTTGGGTCAACAGAACGCGTGCTTAGAAGTGAAGTAGATTTCCTGAAAAAACAAAATCTGCTGTATAGCACAAGTTCCGGCATGAGTTTGACAGAAGAAGGAAAGAGTCTTTTAATGGAACTTCATTTTTTCATGCGGGAGATAGCCGGGATTGATCAGATGGAAGCTAGTTTGCAGAGATGGCTTGGAATTAAGCAAGTTATCATTGTTTCCGGAAACAGTGATGAGCAGCTATGGGTAAAAAACGAAATGGGCAAAGCCTGTGTGGCATGCATAACAGACAGCCTGCAAGGAGAAAATACCATTGCAGTTACTGGAGGGTCAACAATGGCAGCCGTTGCTGATATGATGACTCCGTTTTCCGGACATCATGAAATATTATTCGTGCCTGCCAGAGGAGGCATTGGGGAAGATGTGAAAAACCAGGCTAATACAATTTGTTCGAAAATGGCCGAGCGGACACGTGCCAAGCATCGCGTTTTATATGTACCCGATCAGGTGAGCAGTGATTTATATCAATCCATCATGAAGGATCCGGAAATTCTTGAGGTCTTATCATTAATTAAATCGCCAAGCATGGTTGTACATGGAATAGGAGATGCTATTACAATGGCACAACGCAGGAAAACATGTCAGGAAGTTATTGAAAAGCTCGAAGCATCCCATGCAGTAGGCGAAGCATTTGGTTATTACTTTAATGAACATGGAGAAGTGATTCACAAGGTTCAGACAATTGGTCTTCAATTAGAGGATTTGAAGAATGCCAGAGAAATCATTGCGGTTGCCGGAGGCTCCACAAAAGCACAGGCTATCCAGGCTTATTTAAAACAAGCTCCAAAAAGTACCATCCTGATTACGGATGAAGGAGCGGCAAAAGAGTTATTGCAAGGGTGAATCCCTTTTAAAATAAACAAAGATCCTTATATCCTAAAGGAGGAAATGTAAAATGGCAGTAAAAGTTGGTATTAACGGTTTTGGAAGAATCGGACGTAATGTATTTCGCGCAGCGATAAACAACCCGGAAATTGATATTGTAGCAGTTAACGATTTAACAGATGCGAAGATGCTTGCACATCTTTTAAAATATGACTCAGTTCATGGAAAATTAAATGCAGATGTTGCTGTAAATGGAAATGACCTTGTAGTAAATGGAAAAGCGATCATAGTTAAAGCAGAACGCGATCCCGCTAATATCGGTTGGGGAGAACTGGGAGTAGAAGTGGTTATTGAATCAACAGGCCGCTTTACAAAACGTGACGATGCAGCTAAACATTTAGAGGCTGGCGCTAAGAAGGTTGTTATTTCAGCACCTGGCAAAAATGAAGATATTACTATTGTAATGGGGGTAAACGAGGATAAATACGATCCGGCAAACCATCATGTGCTTTCAAATGCATCTTGTACAACTAACTGCCTAGCTCCGTTCGCAAAAATACTGCAAAATACTTTTGGTATCAAACGTGGAATGATGACAACCATCCATTCTTATACAAATGACCAGCAAATTCTGGATTTACCGCATAAAGACTACCGCCGTGCCCGTGCAGCAGCGGAAAACATGATTCCGACTACTACAGGAGCTGCTAAGGCAGTTGCACTAGTATTACCTGAGTTAAAAGGAAAATTAAACGGGATGGCTGTTCGCGTACCAACTCCAAATGTATCATTAGTAGACTTGGTAGTAGAGTTGGAAAAAGAAGTAACCGTTGAAGAAGTAAATACAGCGTTAAAAGCTGCAGCTGAAGGCGAGTTAAAAGGAATTTTAGCTTACACGGATGAACCGCTTGTTTCTAAAGATTTCAATGGTGAAACAGTTTCTTCAACCATAGATGGACTTTCCACAATGGTAATAGAAGGAAATTTGGTAAAAGTTATTTCTTGGTATGATAATGAAATCGGCTATTCTAACCGTGTCGTGGACTTAGTGCAATATATCGCCAAAAAAGGACTCTAAAGAGATAATTATATTTTAAACTGAAAAACATTGGATAATCTCCCAACTTACGACTATAATGTAAAATGGGAAACAGGGGAGAGGGGTACAAGCCCCACTCCTTTTTGTATGGATAAATTGATCAGGTCATTATTTTCTTTAGCATCGCTGAGGATTGCAAGGGTTTATAAATTATGTTTCAAAGCTTGATTCGGCAGGCATACTAACATCACAAAGATAGGATTTTTCGAACCGCGAATAACAGGCTCCGGCCATTCTCTACATAAGTGTAGGCTAAAAAGGAACAGACTTTATTAATTGCTCTAAAGGAGGATCTTCTGTTGAATAAGAAAAGCGTAAGAGATGTTGATTTTAAAGGGAAACGAGTTTTTTGCCGCGTAGATTTTAACGTACCCATGCAAGATGGTAAAGTAACAGATGAAACCCGTATTCGTGCAGCCCTGCCAACCATTCAATACTTACGGGAGCAGGGAGCTAAAGTGATTCTGGCAAGTCATCTTGGCCGTCCAAAAGGAAAAGTCGTAGAAGAAATGCGTCTCACACCAGTAGCCGAACGTCTTTCTGAGCTACTAGGCCATGACGTGAAAAAAGCAGGTGAAGCCTATGGCGATTCTGTAAAAGCCATCATTGCTAAAATGAATGACGGCGATATTCTGCTTCTTGAAAATGTACGCTTTTATCCTGGCGAAGAGAAAAATGATCCTGAATTAGCCCAAGCATTTTCCGAATTAGCAGATATCTATGTGAACGATGCCTTCGGTGCAGCCCATCGTGCCCATGCTTCTACAGAAGGAATCGCCCACTACCTGCCTGCAGTTTCCGGATTATTAATGGAAAGAGAATTAGAAGTTATCGGGAAAGCACTTTCCAACCCGGAACGGCCATTTACTGCTATTATAGGAGGAGCAAAGGTAAAAGATAAAATTGATGTTATTGATAATCTCTTGGATAAGGTTGATAATCTAATTATTGGCGGAGGGCTTGCTTATACATTTATTAAAGCCCGCGGCTTTGAAATTGGAAAGTCTCTGCTTGAAGAAGATAAAATCGACTTAGCCAATTCATTTATAGATAAGGCAAAAGCAAAGGGAGTTAATTTCTATATGCCGGTTGATTCTGTTGTAGCAGATCAATTTTCCCCTGATGCAAATACACGGGTAGTTTCTATTGAGGAAATACCAGCTGATTGGCAGGCACTTGATATTGGACCGAAAACAGCGGAACTTTATCGTGATGTCATTCAAAAATCTAAACTTGTTATTTGGAACGGCCCAATGGGTGTCTTCGAAATGGATAAGTTTGCAAATGGAACGAAGGCAGTTGCAGAAGGCTTAGCTGAAGCAAAGGATACATATTCCATCATAGGCGGCGGGGATTCTGCGGCAGCTGTAGAAAAGTTCCATTTAGCCAATCAAATGAACCATATTTCTACAGGCGGCGGTGCTTCGTTAGAATTTATGGAAGGTAAAGCATTACCTGGAGTAGTTGCTTTAAACGATCGATAATGGCTTAAAAAAGAAATAAATATAACTGAAAGTACTCATATACAAATAAGTTTTGGAAAAACTTAAGAGGACTTGAAAGGAAGTTATAGGATGAGAAAACCAATTATTGCAGCAAATTGGAAAATGCATAAGACGCTTTCAGAAGCGAGAAGCTTTATGGAAGAAATTAAGCATTCAATCCCTGCGAAGGATCAGGTTGAAACAGTGGTTTGTCCACCGGCGATTTTTCTAGAAAGCTTAGTCATGATGGCAAGACAAACAGATGTGGGGATTGGAGCCCAAAATATGCACTTTGAAGAAAAAGGGGCATTTACTGGTGAAATCAGTCCTGTTGCATTAGAGGATCTTGGAGTAAATTATGTTATTATCGGTCATTCAGAACGACGTGAAATGTTTAATGAAACAAATGAATCTGTGAATAAGAAAATCACAGCGGCCTTTAAACACCATTTGATTCCAATCGTCTGTGTCGGTGAATCACTGGAACAGCGGGAAGGTGGAGTGACGAATGATTTTGTTGGAGAGCAGGTAAAAAAGGCTCTGAATGGCCTAACTGCTGATCAGGTGAAACAGGTAGTCATCGCCTATGAACCGATTTGGGCTATTGGAACAGGCAAATCCTCTACACCTCAGGATGCCAATGAAGTTTGTGCTCATATTCGTTCTGTAGTAGCTGAACAATTTTCACAGGATGCAGCAGAAGCGGTTCGGATTCAATATGGCGGCAGTGTAAAACCAGAAAATATTAAGGAATACTTAGAGCAGGCAGACATAGATGGTGCTTTAGTTGGCGGTGCTAGTCTGGAATCGGCATCATTCCTTCAACTAGTGGAGGCAGGAAAGAAATGAGTAAATCACCAAAGGCTTTAATTATATTGGATGGCTTTGGGTGCAGGGATGAAGTAAAAGGAAATGCTGTTGCCCAAGCTAAAAAACCAAATTTGGATCGTTTATGGAACCAATATCCCCATAGTCACCTGTCTGCTTCGGGTGAAGCGGTAGGGCTTCCTGACGGACAAATGGGAAATTCAGAAGTCGGCCATATGAACCTTGGTGCCGGGAGGATTGTCTATCAAAATTTTACGCGCGTTAATATTGCGATTCGCGAGGGACAATTCGAAAAAAATGAAACTTTTTTAGCTGCGATTGATCATGTGAAAAAGCATGATTCCAGCTTGCATTTATTCGGACTGCTATCAGACGGCGGCGTGCATAGCCATATTACTCATATGTATGCGTTGCTTCGTCTGGCAGCTGACCACGATTTGAAAAAAGTCTATATACATGGATTTTTAGATGGTCGTGATGTGGGTCCGCAAACAGCGGAAATTTATATTAAAGAAACATTAGAAAAAATGAAGGAATATGGAGTCGGTGAATTCGCGACGATTTCCGGACGCTATTACTCAATGGATAGAGATAAACGCTGGGATCGCGTTGAAAAGTGCTACCGTGCCATGGTGTATGGTGAAGGTCCTACATATACCAATCCTCTCGAGGTAGTAGAAGACAGCTATAAGCACGAGATTTATGATGAGTTTGTCCTTCCTTCTGTTATTACAAAAGAAGATGGCAAACCGGTAGCGACTATTCAGGATAATGATGCAGTGATTTTCTATAATTTCCGTCCTGACCGTGCAATTCAAATTTCCAATACATTTACCAATGCAGACTTCCGTTCCTTTGACAGAGGTCCGAAGCATCCAAAGGGCTTATTCTTTGTATGCTTAACCCATTTCAGTGAAACGGTTAAAGGATATGTCGCGTTCAAACCGACCAACCTGGACAATACATTCGGTGAAATTGTTTCGCAGCATCATTTAAAGCAGCTGCGCATTGCGGAAACGGAAAAGTATCCGCACGTGACATTTTTCTTTAGCGGGGGTCGCGAGGATCCATTTCCGGGCGAAGAACGTATTTTAATTAATTCGCCTAAGGTAGCAACCTATGATTTGAAGCCTGAAATGAGCGCCTATGAGGTAACAGAGGCACTACTAAAGGAAATTGCAGCAGATAAATTCGATGTCATCATCCTAAACTTTGCCAACCCTGATATGGTTGGTCACTCAGGTATGCTTGAACCAACGATCAAAGCGATAGAAACGGCTGATGAGTGCCTAGGAAAAGTTGTAGATGCCATTATCGCAAAAGGCGGAGAAACGATTATTACAGCAGACCACGGAAATGCTGACGAGGTTATCACCCTTGAAGGAAATCCGATGACAGCTCATACAACCAATCCGGTACCTGTTATCGTTACAAAAGAAGGTGTCACACTACGCAATGACGGAATTCTGGCAGACCTTGCTCCAACACTGCTACACATGCTAGGCATCGAAAAACCTGCCGAAATGACCGGAACATCCATCATCAAATAACAATTGGTGTCCAATTGGTGTCAGGCACCGAAAAAAGACATTTGTCCTTGTTCAGAGGACATGTGCTTTAAAGCGGGGCCGGGTGCCATTTTAATAAAAAGTCCATATAGACAAAGGAGAGATTTTAAATGCCTTATATCCAACACGTTTATGCCCGTGAAGTTCTAGATTCGCGCGGAAATCCAACAGTAGAAGTTGAAGTATTAACAGAATCTGGATTTTTTGGACGTGCTTTAGTACCATCCGGTGCTTCCACTGGTGAATACGAAGCAGTTGAACTTCGTGACGGAGATAAGTCACGTTATCTTGGTAAGGGTGTTTTAAAGGCTGTTGAAAACGTTAATGAAGTGATTGCTGAGGAAGTCATCGGCATGGACGTAACAGACCAAATCGCAATTGACCGTGCAATGATTGAGCTTGACGGAACAGAAAACAAAGGGAAGCTTGGTGCCAATGCTATCCTTGGTGTTTCAATGGCAGTTGCCCACGCAGCAGCTGATTCTGTAGGTCTTCCGTTATATCGTTACTTTGGCGGATTTAATGCAAAGCAGCTTCCAACTCCAATGATGAACATCATCAACGGTGGGTCTCATGCTGATAACAATGTGGATTTCCAAGAGTTCATGATTCTTCCTGTAGGAGCTCCAACATTTAAGGAAGCCATTCGTATGGGTGCAGAAGTCTTCCATTCGTTGAAAAAAGTTCTTTCAGGCAAAGGATTGAATACAGCAGTAGGCGATGAAGGCGGATTCGCTCCAAACCTTGGTTCAAACCGTGAAGCATTAGAAGTTATTATCGAAGCCATCAAAGCAGCAGGCTATGAGCCGGGAAAAGATGTTTTCTTGGGCATGGACGTTGCATCTTCTGAGTTTTTTAACAAAGAAACAGGAAAATACGATCTTGCCGGCGAAGGACGGACAGGTTTAACTTCTGAAGAAATGGTTGCTTTCTATGAAGAGCTTTGCAACCAGTTCCCAATTATTTCGATTGAAGATGGATTAGATGAAAATGACTGGGAAGGCCACAAGCTTTTAACGGAACGTCTTGGCAATAAGGTTCAGCTTGTCGGTGATGACCTTTTCGTAACTAATACGAAAAAATTAGCTGAGGGGATTGAGAAAGGCGTTAGCAACTCTATCCTTATCAAAGTGAACCAAATCGGTACCTTAACTGAAACATTTGATGCCATTGAAATGGCAAAACACGCAGGTTACACGGCAGTTGTTTCCCATCGTTCCGGTGAAACAGAGGATGCTACAATTGCTGATATTGCTGTTGCAACAAACGCTGGACAAATCAAAACTGGCTCTATGTCCCGTACAGACCGTATCGC
>NZ_CAMLDX010000111.1 GCF_946478885.1 uncultured Bacillus sp.
ATGAACATCACGATATATGATGTGGCAAGAGAAGCAAATGTATCCATGGCAACTGTATCAAGGGTGGTAAATGGTAATCCGAATGTGAAACCTACCACAAGAAAAAAGGTATTGGAGGTAATCGAGCGGCTTGGATATCGTCCAAATGCCGTTGCCCGCGGACTGGCAAGCAAAAAAACAACCACTGTCGGGGTGATTATCCCGGATATTTCAAATACGGTTTTTGCCGAGCTTGCCCGCGGAATTGAAGATATTGCCACGATGTATAAATATAATATTATTTTGAGCAATTCCGACCAAAATAAAGAAAAAGAGTTGCATTTGCTAAACACGATGCTAGGCAAGCAGGTAGACGGACTTGTATTTATGGGAGGCAATATTACAGCCGAGCATGTGGAAGAGTTTGAAAAATCGCCTGTTCCGATTGTGTTGGCGGGCTCCATTGAACAAACAGGAAAAATTCCTGCAGTGAATATTGATTATGAACAAGCTGCATATGATGCTGTTACTGCTTTTGTCGAGCATGGCCACAAACATATCGCAATTGTGATTGGACCATTAACAGAACCAATTAATGCAGATAAATGGCTTGCCGGATACAAGCGGGCATTAAGCGAAGCCGGATTGGAGTTTGCCGAAGAGTTAGTGGCAGAAGGCGATTATACGTATGACTCCGGTATTGAAGCATTTGAAAAGTTGCTTGAAGCG
The DNA here is from genome assembly GCF_946478885.1 of uncultured Bacillus sp. The sequence continues at coordinate 709 of NZ_CAMLDX010000111.1, forward strand.
GAAAAGAAACCTACGGCTATTTTTGTTGGCTCTGATGAAATGGCATTAGGGGTTGTACATGGTGCTGAAGATAAAGGATATTCCATTCCGGATGATTTTGAAGTGATTACGTCTGATAATACAAGATTGTCTTTAATGGTACGTCCGCAATTAACAACAGTTGTCCAACCATTATATGATATTGGCGCAGTTGCTATGCGACTTTTGACGAAGCTGATGAATAAGGAAGAAGTAACGAACCAAATCGTCATTCTTCCGCACCGAATCGAGAAAAGGAATTCAACAAAGGAAGCATAATTGTATAAAAGCCTGCAGGATAGTGGATTGCTGTTTTCTGCAGGCTTTTTGGATTCACTGCTGTATGATTTTAGTAGGATCTTTTTTTCTGATGGAATATAGTGCTTTATTGAGAGTCTGTCTGTTCTTTTCCGTGATCTCTTCCTGCCGGGGAATCGGCGGATAGATCCCGTTTTCATCTTGCCAAGTCCGAGGAAGTTGAAATTGCGCTTTATCTTGCCACACATCCAGCCACTTTTTTGGCAGTTCCTTGTGTTTTGAGTGGTTTTCTGTCATTTCAAACCATATTTGGGACCAGGCGCGCGGGACTACCCGCCAAATATCATAGCCTCCGCCTCCGACAGCAACCCAGCGCCCGTCACAGTATTGATGGGCTATTTTGTGCGCCAGCTTTGGAATTTCTTCATATATCTTCATTGTTGCCGAAAGATGTGTTAACGGATCCCAGTAGTGTGAATCTGCCCCGTTTTGCGTAAAGATGACATCAGGTTTGAAAAATGCGGCTACTTCAGTCACTGCCGCATGGTAGCATTCCAGCCATGATTCATCTTCTGTAAATGCATCAACAGGGATATTGAATGAAAAACCATATCCTTTCCCCTGGCCCCTTTCATTGATATTGCCTGTTCCAGGGAATAAATAACGTCCCGTTTCATGGATGGAAAGGGTGCAAACATTTGGGTCATCATAAAAGGCCCATTGAACCCCATCCCCATGGTGTGCATCTGTATCAATGTACAGCACCTTGATGCCGGGATAATTTTTTTGCAAATATTTAATGGCGATAGCACTGTCATTATAAATGCAAAATCCGGATGCTTTTCCGCGAAAGCCATGATGGAGGCCACCGCCCAGATTAAGAGCATGCTTTGCTTTTCCGCTCATAACATGATCAACTGCAGTCAGACTGCCTCCGACAAGCAATGCACTGGCTTCATGCATATTTGAAAATATTGGGACATCTTCAGTAGCGAGGCCGAAGCTTTCAGCGAGTTCCTCTGGGAGTTCTCCATGCCCGGCCTGTTTAACAGCCTCCACATATTGTGGATCGTGAAATAGCAGCAATTCTTCTATGGTGGCTGATCTGGGAGGTACGATTTGCTTTTTTTCTATGGCATTGCTTTTTACTAACAAATCAAGGGTCAATTGCAAACGTGCTTGATTAAAGGGGTGATTTGGACTGAATTTATACGTTAACTGTTCCGGTGAAAAAATAAAAATGGCTTCTTCCTTCATAGTTCTATCCCCGGTAAATTTGGCCAAAGCACATGATAGCCGGATTCTTCAATTTCCTCTATCAGTCGGATTGGATTCATTGTTTGAACTCTTATGACAATAATTTTCTTCATATCATCCTGTTTATCCGGATAGATTAGGACGCTTAAGATATTCGCTTTTCTTTTGCGGAATGTACTTGTAATCTCATTCAATACACCTGCACGATTAGGTGCCACAATTTCAATCTGTGATCCTGGCTGGTTGGCTCCAGTTAATTGAATTAAAGTGTGTAATAAATCTGTTTCCGTAATGATCCCCACAAGCTTCCCATGATTTTCAATAGGTAAACAACTAATATGATGCTCATAAAAAATCGCACCAATTTCTTCAACAAAATCAAGCGGATGTCCGGTTATGACATCCGTTGTCATAATCGTTTTGATCGGTTTTTCCAATACATATCTTTGCTCTGCCGTATCACTTAAAATAGAAGGAAATGCGTCGCGAATATTTCGATCAGAGACAATTCCAAGTAGTTCAGCTTCCTCATTTACAATCGGCAAATGCCTGAAATGATGCCGCTGCATAAGCTGATGGGCTTTAAAGATCGTATCCTCCGGTGATAGGGTAACAATATTTGTTTGCATGATTTCTTCAACAATCATGTAAATCTTCCTCTCTCATTATTCTAATCTTGCTTTTCATACAAGCTGTGCTGGTTACTAATACATAAACCGGTTCATAAACCGAATGCGATCGAATTTTTGAATAGATTCTGAGGAAACCCGGCTTCCAATACGAACCATTAAACAATTAGCCGGATGCGAACAAATTTCCGGGTCATCGGTTGCAAACCATTGGAGGCCGCCTGCATTCATCATTTTTTCCATGATTCTCCTATATTCCCAGACATTTAGTCCAGTTCCTTTTAAATCCCAATGCCAGTAATACTCAGTTGTAATAATTATATAGTCCTCCATAGCATCATCCATTATCGAAATCGTCAAAATACTTTTTCCAACTCCGAAGCCTCTAAAACAGGGAATGATTTCAATGGCTCCAAGTTCAATTAGATTTTCTATTTTTCCTTCTGACCATCTTTCAAGCGGATCAGGATACAAAAAGGTGGCATAGCCGACAATGGTTTGACCGTCTCTTGCAATAATGATTCTTCCTTCAGGCAAATCAGCAATTTCGATTAATGCCTTATGCTGTTTTTCGGAAGGTCGGAACGCAATTAAATCTTTATGAAATTCATATTCTGCCAGGTTTTTAGAAGAAACAGGGCCTTCAATAATCAGATTGCCGGCAGGGGTTATAAATTCTTTAGAATAATAGGTTTTTATGTGTTCCAAGGATATATTCACCGCCTATATCATTCTCCTTATTATAGGTTGTTTGCATGTTGGAAATGATGATGCTTCAGGATAGATGTGTTTCTAGTCATATTATACACAATATTAAGACAATAAAGCGCTTTATCTATGAATAATTTAGGATAACTGAAAATTTATTGCAATAAATTTTTTAAAAATTGAGAAAATTACTAATATATAATATAATATATTTATGAGATAACGGCTCTGTTATACTCAATCGTTGAATACTGTACTTAATCCAGAAAATTTATCAACTAAAAAAGTAATTATTGGATCATCCGGATTTCTGGTACAGATAGAATCTACACATTCATCAACAATGTAGTTTAGCAAAGCCGCATATAATCAATACATGGGGAGGAATAAAGAGATGGAATTGAAAACTTTATTGCCATCAACAGGGGAGTTTAACTTAAAGGATTATGATGAGACTTACCGTAATTTTGATTGGAAGGGAACAGAACAAGCTTTTTCCTGGTATGAAACGGGGAAAATAAATATGGCATATGAAGCAATCGACAGACATGCCGAAAGCTATAGGAAAAATAAAATAGCATTATATTATCAAGATGGTAATCGTAAAGAAAAATATACCTTTAAAGAAATGAAAGAACTATCAAATAAAGCAGGGAATATGTTAAGAGAATATGGGAATGTAGTAAAAGGAGATCGCGTCTTTGTTTTCATGCCGCGCTCACCAGAACTATACTTTTCGGTATTGGGAGCCATTAAACTTGGCGCTATTGTAGGCCCACTATTTGAAGCCTTCATGGAAGGTGCTGTCCGTGATCGCCTGGAGGATAGCGAAGCAAAGGTAATTATTACAACTAGCGAATTGCTGAGCCGTATCCCTGTTGATGAACTCCCGTCTTTGAAGCATATTTTCGTTGTCGGAGAAAATATAGAAGAAAACGAGAAATATATCGATTTTCATAAAAGATTTAATGAAGCTAGTACAAAACTGGATATTGAGTGGGTTGAACGGACAGATGGTCTGATTCTTCACTATACCTCCGGCTCCACTGGAAAACCAAAAGGAGTCCTACATATTCACAATGCCATGATTCAGCAATATCAAACGGCAAAATGGGTATTGGATTTACAGGAAGAGGATGTTTATTGGTGCACAGCTGATCCGGGCTGGGTAACAGGGACATCCTATGGAATTTTCGGCCCTTGGTTAACCGGTACATCCAATGTGATTATTGGGGGCCGTTTCAGCCCTGAAGCATGGTACAAAATGCTTGAAGAGTATGGGGTAACTGTATGGTATAGTGCACCGACAGCCTTCCGTATGCTGATGGGGGCAGGTAATGAAGTGGTTAAACGATTTGATCTTAGCAGTTTGCGTCATATTTTGAGTGTCGGCGAACCGTTAAATCCTGAAGTAGTTAGATGGGGCAAAGAAGTATTCAATTTGCGTATCCACGATACATGGTGGATGACGGAGACAGGTGCGCAGCTGATTTGCAACTATCCGTGCATGGAATTAAAGCCAGGATCAATGGGGAAACCGATTCCAGGTGTAGAAGCAGCCATTGTGGATAATCAAGGACATGAAGTTCCGCCATATCGTATGGGCAATTTAGCGATTAAAAAGGGCTGGCCGGCTATGATGTATACCATTTGGAACAATCAGGAGAAGTATGAGTCTTACTTCATGCCTGGAGATTGGTACGTATCTGGTGACTCCGCTTATATGGATGAGGATGGATATTTCTGGTTTCAAGGCAGGGTGGATGATGTGATCATGACCTCTGGGGAACGGGTAGGTCCATTTGAAGTTGAAAGTAAGCTGCTGGAGCACCCAGCTGTAGCAGAAGCTGGTGTTATTGGCAAGCCCGATCCGGTTCGCGGCGAAATTATCAAAGCATTCATTGCTTTAGTCGATGGATATTCGGCTTCTGATGACTTAATTGAAGATATCCGCCAGTTTGTCAAAAGGGGACTCGCTGCTCATGCGGCTCCAAGGGAAATCGAGTTCAGAGATAAGTTGCCAAAAACTAGAAGTGGTAAAATTATGCGCCGAGTATTAAAGGCATGGGAACTGAACCTGCCTACCGGTGATCTTTCAACAATGGAAGATTAATAAGGCTGGAGGATTCTTGACTCTGAAGAATATGGTATTTGTATTCTGAGCGTGTGTTTGCTCAATCTTCAATTGAAGGCAGCCCCTGAGGTGTATACACTTCAGGGGCTGCCTTTCTTTGTTGAACCGGAGTAGTACCGGAATGACCTATCTTTCAATTTTTCTTGCTGCTGTTATTCTGATTTGTTCCCTGTTGAGTGCTCTCTGTAATCGGAGTTTCAGTCTGTGTATCATTATTTCCACTCTGATCCGGTTTATCTGTCTGGTCCCCTGGATCCTTTGGAGTGGTTGTCACAGGTGGTTCATCAGAAACTGGCGGTTCAACAGGCTGCCCGATGGATATCGTGTTCGAAGGCGGTGATTCATTGCCTGCAACATCCACGGCCGTGACATAGTATGAGCCATTCCCAGCCTGGAAGGAGAGTGCTGTCCCTGCTTTAATACTGTTCATTTTATTGCCGTTGCTATAAATGCGGTAACCAACAATATCGTTTTCACCGCTGCCGCTCCAGCTGATTGTATTGCCGGATACTGAAACCGCAACAGCAGAAGGAACCTTCCCATTTTCGGAAAGTTTGGCAGTTGGTACTAGCGCATTGGCCAAAAGGGTGTTTTTGGCGGTCAATATACTTAAATCAATCGGGAATCCAAATATTTTTTTCATATAATCAGGGTTTATAATTAATCCCGTTTCTGCAAATTCATCTGGTGTTGAATCCATTGCCATATATTTCGTGTTGCCAATTATGACATATTTACCTGTAACAAGACTGTCATCGGCTTTATTTGGAACAAATTTTGCATTGAACAAATCGCTTTTAACCAGTCCGGCCTTTGCACAGGCATCAGAAGGAAGCAGTCCGGAAATTCCGCAAAATGATCGGGTTACAATCCCCGATGGTCTTTGCACCGTTTCAGGCGGATCAACCAATTCCGGTGAAATATCGTACACGGAATTCATGAGATCGGCCCACAAATAAATATTTCGGACACCATAGGTTAATCCTTTATAGCGATTATCCAGTGGTTTTGGTGTATCATATCCAATCCATACGCCAAACGAAACATTCGGATTGGTTGCAACAAACCAAGAGTCTTTATAATCCTGTCCGGTTCCGGTTTTGCCAGCCCAGTCGGCCCTGAATTTCAGCCGATTGTTTAATGAGACAGCTGTTCCGCTGCTGATTACATCTCTTAACATATCATAGGTCAGATACGCTGTTTGCGGGCTGAAAACCGAAACGGGTTTGACCTCGTGCTGGTAAATGATATTGCCATCTCTATCCGTAATCTTTTCAATCATATATGCATCGATAAATTGTCCGCTATTGGCAAAGGTGCCGTATGCATTTGTATTTTCCTCAACTGTTACACCATTTGTCAGTCCGCCGAGTGCTGTTGAACGATTCGTATAATCATCTTCTGTTAAAGAAGTAAAGCCCATTTTAGCTAAGTATTCAGCCGGTCTGTAATTCAAGATGTCAACATAGGCCTTAACAGCCGGGATATTTGCGGATTTTGTCAAAGCTTCCCGGGCAGTTAACAGTCCGCTGTAGCCGCCACCATAATTCTGAGGCCATGCTCGACTTGAGCCCGGATTCAATCTTAAAGGAACATCTGGAAGGACGCTTCCGGGAGCAAGGGCACCCAGTTCCATAGCCGGTCCGTAAACTAGGAGCGGTTTCATCGTTGAACCGTTCGAACGTTTCGCGCTGGTTGCGTGATTCAGTTGTTCACGATTATAATCCCTTCCGCCGACAAAGCTGATAATTTTCCCTGTTTTGTTCTCAATTAAAATAGCACCCAGTTCGACAGGCTCCGGCACAACCTTTGTTTCACCGCTTTCCGGGTCTGTTACGGTAATCTTCCTATCTGTGCCGTAGTAAGGGAAGTTTTGCGCAACCTCTTGCATCCGATCGTACATCTCTTTGTTAATCGTACTGTGTATTTTGTAGCCGCCTTGGCGGATGTCACGATCAGCCAGAGTTAAATATTTGTCTTTTAATGCATCATTATGATTCAAATCCTCTTCAGTAAATCCATCGTTTTTTGCCAAAACAACGGACATTACTTCTGCTGCTCTTTTCTCAATTTCAAAGGTTACCCATGGATATTGTTCCACCGGGTTTTCGTGTACTGCAATAAAGTCTTTCGTAATATCATATGCAAGAGCTTCATCATATTGCTTCTTGGAAATTTTGCCATCGGTATACATTCTATTTAAAACCGTTTTCATTCTTTCGATGCCGGCTTCAAGGTTTTGTTTGATTGTCCCTTTATTTGTGTAAGGTGTATAGCCGAAGGGGCTTTGTGGAAGTCCGGCGATAAAAGCTGCCTGTGGAAGATTGACTTCATTTGCGCTTACACCGAAAATTCCTGTAGCAGCGCTCTGTACTCCGGCGATATTTCTTCCCGATGAGTTGCGTCCAAAAGTGGAAACATTCAAATAGGCTTCAAGAATTTCTTCCTTTTTAAAGAATTTTTCAAGACGAAGAGCCAGTAAGATTTCTTTTGCTTTACGTTCAAATGACACTTCATTAGTAAGGATTTGGTTTTTGATTAACTGCTGTGTAAGTGTACTTCCCCCGGATTGTACGCTTGAATTGGTTACCTCTTGATACAGGGCACGGACAATCGATTTTGGTACAATTCCTTTGTGCTCATAAAACAACTTATCCTCAGTTGCGACTACTGCATTAATGAGATCAGGCGATACATCCTTCAGCTTTATTTCTTCTCTTTCCAAGTCTGTATACAGTTTGCCTAAATAAAGATCATTTGCAAAATATAATTCCGATGTTTCTTCGTAATTATAAATATCCTTTTTCATACTTTCATAGGAGCGAATCGGCTCATCCTTGATTAATGAAGCGAAATAACCAGCCCCAAGTCCTCCTATGAAGGAAATTCCAAGTATAATTAAAATAATGAAGAGAAGACTAAGATTCCAGATAACCTGAAAGGTAATTCTGGTCTTTTTTGCTTTAGGTGTATTTCTTAGTTTATCTAGTATGGCTTTAAACTTTTTATTTTTTCTACCCTTTTCTAATTTCATTAAATCCTCCCTCCTGAAATCAACATACATTATAGCATAAAGAGGTCGAAGAATTGATAAGTCTATCGAATTTTTCTCTAATTTCCCTGCTTTAGTTTGACAATAATTGCTGAATGTGATAAAAATGCAATAATAATAATGATATTTTAAAAAGCGTTGATGGGAATTTAGTAGTGCTTCTATCCCTGCTATTAGAGAGCCGGCGTCTGCTGCAAGCCGGTGCATATAGAAGTTGCGAATTACCTCCCGGAGCAGTCACTGTGAACAAGTTGTCCTTTAGTAATAGTGAACGGGTAAACCGTTATTTTTTTGAGTGGAAGAATTTTTCTTCAATTTGGGTGGTACCACGCTTATTCTGCGTCCCTGCATATTGCAGGGACGTTTTTATTTTTTATGCAAATGAGTAGGAGGAAAACAAATGAATCTATTAGAAGATTTGAAATGGAGAGGTATTATTTACCAGCAGACAGATGAAGAAGGAATTAAAAATTTATTGGAAAATGAAAAAATATCATTATATTGCGGGGTTGATCCGACAGCGGACAGTATGCATATCGGTCATTTGCTTCCGTTTTTAACGTTGCGTCGTTTTCAGAAGGACGGACATCAACCGATTATTCTCGTTGGAGGGGCAACAGGGCTTATTGGAGATCCAAGCGGTAAAAGTGAGGAACGTAGGCTTCAAACGCTTGAGGCAGTACAGCATAATGTGGCATGTATTCAAAAACAATTGAATCATATTTTTAACTTTGAAGGCGAAAACGGGGCAGTAATGGTTAATAACTATGATTGGGCAGGTTCGATGGATATCGTAACTTTTCTGCGTGACTACGGAAAGCATATCGGGGTGAACTATATGCTGGCTAAAGACACGATTGCTACACGTTTGGAAACGGGTATTTCGTTTACGGAGTTTACCTATACGATTCTCCAGGCAATGGACTTTTACCACTTGTATGAGGACCATCATTGTAAAATCCAAATAGGCGGAAGTGACCAGTGGGGCAATATTACAACAGGGCTTGAGCTCATTCGTAAGATGTCTCCTGAAGGATCAAAGGCTTACGGATTAACGATTCCGCTTGTTACTAAAGCAGATGGAACAAAATTCGGCAAAACCGAAAGCGGTACGATTTGGCTAGATCCGGCGAAGACATCTCCATATGAATTTTATCAATTCTGGATTAATACTGCTGACGCCGATGTCATGAAGTATTTGAAATTCTTTACTTTCCTTTCAAAAGAGGAAATTGAAGCATTAGAACAATCTTTGCAAACGGAGGCACATTTACGGAAGGCACAAAAAGCATTAGCAGAAGAAATGACGAGACTGATTCATGGAGAGGATGCGCTGAATCAAGCAGTGAAGATAACAGAGGCACTCTTTAATGGTGAGATTCAAAATCTGACAGCAGCAGAGATTCAGCAGGGATTTAAGGATGTTCCGACGTTTGAACATACTTCAGGTGAAGATTTAGGAATTATTGATCTGCTGATTACAGCCGGTATTACCCCTTCCAAACGACAGGCAAGAGAGGACGTGGCCAATGGTGCGATTTATGTTAATGGCACTCGAGTTTCCGAAACGGATTATATAGTGGAGGAAAAGGATCGGATCGAAGGACAATTCACTGTCATCCGCCGCGGCAAGAAGAAATACTATTTGATTAAATACTAATCAGTATTACTTCCGGATAGAACGGCTTTAGCTCGCATTTTATCGGATAGATGCTGAAACTGTTTCTTAAAAACCTTGCCAGTAGAGGCAAGGTTTTTAAGAAAGCAATAGTTCTACAACCCTTTAGTATTTTAAAGGTTTGGGATGATTC
>NZ_CAMLDX010000112.1 GCF_946478885.1 uncultured Bacillus sp.
AAAATCACAAGCAGCTTGAGTAAGGAAAACGGCATATTTAAAATAAAGGCTGATCCACAGGAACCAGCCTCTTTTGCTTTTATTCCTCTAGATTTTGCGTATTTTCTTCTGTCCCTTTCTTCTGCTGACTCCTCTGTTCATCTACCCTATGCATTTTTCCAAACTCTTTTTGAGCGGTTATGGTATTCTCGCGGGGGATGATGGCATCAGTTCTCGTTGAACTAGCCCTCTTCGGCTTAAAGACAAAGGTAAAAAGCATTAGGAAAATGATGACCAGAACCAGTATACCATCAATTAAATAGAACAGTGTTTTATACTCTGACCAGAGAATCTTGCTTGCGTCGATTTTATTTTGTGAATCAGCGATATAATCTTTCACTTCTGAATGATTTGGATAAATTCTTGCAACAGCCTCGAATTTTTCCAATGCATCTTTGTAATAACCGCCCCAGTATAATTCTAACCCTTCTCTGTAGAGCTTATCGGCACGTCCGCTTTTGTTTTTTGCGCCCGCCTGATTGACAAATTCCTTCACTGTATTAACGGGAACTGCAAAATTAAAGCCCTGCACTTCTTGACCATTGACTGTATCTCCGCGGAATGTTAATAATCCGATGATGTCTCCTTTTTCATTTATGACCGGACCGCCGCTGTTTCCATGCGTTGCAGCCGCATTAATTTGAATAACAGGACTGCCGCCCTGCTCCAGCGTTTTGGAAGCGGAAGAAACCTGTCCGCCATTCATCGATGACTCCAGTAAAGAATCAGTTGAGAATAAATCAGACTCTGCCGCGGCCGGATAGCCAATGACCCAAATATTATTCTGATTTTCTACAGTATCAGAGTTTCCCAGCTTTAAGGTTGGTAAATCCTTCCCTTCTATTTTTCACACCGCAACGTCTTTTCCTTGTGTTACAGGAGCTCCATAACTTTTCACCTCACCATCTAATACCTTGCCATCCGGTAAAATAACCTTCAGAACCCTTGTAACATGGGTATATTCCGAGTAGGTCCACATATATTCATAGGCTGTTTGAACATCCACCTTAAAATATTCGGCCACTATTGCAGCCAGCTTTTCCAAGCCCCTTGTGGCCAATTCAATATCTTCAAGCTGTGTCCCCTCCACTACATGGGCATTTGTTACGATATAGCCGTCAGGACTGATGACGGCTCCAGAACCTGATCCGCCGATATAGGTTTGATAATTCATTTCAGCTAAAAGAGTATCAACTTCAACTCCAATGTCACTCCAAAAATCATAAAACTTCCAATCAATGACCGCATATTCGACAATTCGGACAACTGCGGGTTTAGAATACTCAGATATTTTTTGTGCCCGGGAAATTTTCGCTGTGTCAGGCTTAATATTCATTAAAACAAATGAGGCAATAATTACTGCAATGAGCAAAACACTAATCGGCACGGTGAAAAAAGCCCTTTTTTTCAGAATAATCACCTCTGGTCATCTGGATAGAATGCCTTTGATCAAATCCAATATATTCTTTAAGAAGGAAAAATAAATTTTGTACGAAAAAAATATTAGCAGCTCGTTCAAGCACAAAAATAAGGTTTTGGAGTAAAAACTAGGAAGATGATAGGAAGCCAAATAAAAAGCTGACCTTATTCAAGTCAGCTTTCATCGGGATTAATCCAATCATATGGAGTTTCCTGATATACATAATAATTCAGCCAATTGGAAAATAAAAGGTGTGCATGTGAACGCCAGCGGTTTAATGGTTGTTTTTCCGGATCATTATCCGGGAAATAGTTGACCGGAATTTGCGCCGGGACCCCTTTTCTCAGGTCGCGCCAATATTCTTCTGCCAATGTTTGTGCTTCGTATTCTAAATGGCCGGTTATCATAATTTGTCTTCCGCCGTGGGCACACATAATAAAAGGGCCGGCCTCGTTTGAGGTTGAAAGTATTTTAATAGCGGAGCAATTCTCTAAATCTTCCAATGATACGTCAGTATGTCTGGAATGCGGCGCAAGAAAAACATCATCAAATCCACGCAACAATTTTTCCGAGCGGTCATTCACAATATGCGAGAAGATCCCGGAACATTTTTGCGGAAGTTCGTACTTATTGATACCAAAATGATGATACAGGGCAGCCTGCGCTCCCCAGCAAATATGAAGAGTGGAAGTAACATTGGTTTTCGTCCAATTCATAATTTCAATCAGTTCATCCCAATAGTCAACTTTTTCAAACGGCAAATTTTCTACCGGTGCTCCAGTGATGATCATCCCATCAAATTTTTTATTTTTAACCTCTTCAAATGTCGTATAGAATTGCTCAAGATGATACGGGGTAGTATGCTTCGATTCATAAGTGACCGTTTTGAGAAAATAGATATTGACCTGTAAAGGGGTGTTTCCTAAGAGACGCAAAAGATGAGCTTCGGTCTTTTCCTTTTCCGGCATCAGGTTTAGAAGTAAAATGTTCAATGGACGGATATCTTGTTTACTAGCTCTTTCATCGTCCATGATAAATATATTTTCTTTTTCCAGTATTTCTCTTGCTGGAAGAAGTTTAGGTATTTTAATAGGCAAAGTATCATCTCCTTGTAAGATTTAATAATAAAAATATTATAATAACCTTTCTCATTTGTAGCAATGATATTACTGAAGCTTATCAAAATAATAGCACAAAAGGCTGACAAACAATGATACAATGAGGTGAAGAAATTGCTTAAGTATGGAGGTATCAGCATGAGTGTAAAAATTACTGTTAAATCTGACATTGAAATTGCTCAACAATCATATGTAAAGCCTATTAAAGAAGTTGCAGAGACGATCGGCTTAACAGAAGATGATTTGGAGCTATATGGGAAATATAAAGCGAAAATATCCTTTGATACTTTAAAAAGACTGGAAACAAAAGAAAGCGGGAAAGTCATTCTCGTTACAGCTATCAACCCGACACCTGCCGGGGAAGGGAAATCTACAGTTACAGTTGGTCTTGGGGATGCATTCAAAAAACTTGGCAAGAACGTTGTCATTGCCTTAAGGGAACCCTCACTTGGACCTGTAATGGGAATAAAAGGCGGTGCCACTGGAGGCGGCTATTCTCAAGTGCTTCCGATGGAAGATATCAATTTGCATTTTACTGGAGATTTTCACGCGATTACGTCTGCTAATAATGCTCTTGCTGCTTTACTTGATAATCATCTTCAGCAGGGAAATGAACTGAAGATCGACCAAAGACGTATTGTTTGGAAACGGTCTTTGGACTTGAATGACCGTGCGCTGCGCAAGGTCATTGTCGGATTGGGCGGTCCGGCGCAAGGAGTACCGCGTGAAGATGGTTTTGATATTACTGTAGCATCTGAGATCATGGCAGTTTTATGCCTAGCGTCGGATTTACAGGATTTGAAAAAACGTTTGGCAAGAATTGTGGTTGCCTATAACATCCATAAGCAGCCTGTAACGGTAGGCGACCTTGGAGTTGAAGGAGCTCTCACCCTGTTGTTAAAGGATGCGGCAAAACCAAATCTTGTCCAAACAATTGAACATACTCCGGCCCTTGTACACGGAGGACCTTTTGCAAATATTGCCCACGGTTGTAACAGTGTCATTGCCACCAAGGCAGCCTCAAAGCTTGGCGACTATGTGATTACGGAAGCAGGATTCGGTGCTGACCTAGGAGCAGAGAAATTTTTAAATATTAAAGCGAGAAGCGCTGGTATTAAACCGGAGGCCGTTGTCATTGTCGCCACTATCCGTGCTTTAAAAATGCACGGCGGTGTGGCAAAGACGGACCTAGGCAAGGAAGATATTCAAGCGTTAAAACGTGGGTTTGCCAACGTGAAAAAGCATACGGAAACTATTGCCAGTTTCGGGCTGCCTATGGTCATTGCCGTTAACCGGTTTATTACTGATACTGCTCAAGAGGTTGAGACACTTGTAAACCTGTGCGAACAGGAGAATTTGCCGGTTTCCTTAACTGAGGTTTGGGAAAAAGGCGGTGCCGGGGGAGTGGATCTGGCTAATAAAGTACTGGAAGCAATGGAAAAGGGCGAATCCGGCTATCATCCATTGTACGAGCTTTCCGATAGCATTGAGGAAAAAGTCCGAACCATCGTACAAAAGGTATATGGCGGCAGAGATGTTGAATTATCCTCGAAGGCGAGAAAACAGCTGCGTGAGTTTGAGGAATTCGGCTGGGATAGCCTGCCTGTTTGCATGGCAAAAACACAATACTCTCTTTCGGACGATCCGCTTAAGCTTGGCAGACCGGAGGATTTCACGATCAGCATTCGCGAATTTAAGCCGTCTATCGGAGCGGGATTCATTGTTGCCTTAACCGGCGATGTGATGACTATGCCAGGCCTGCCAAAAGCTCCTGCAGCATTGAAAATGGATGTAGATGACAATGGGAATGCTGTTGGGCTGTTCTAATGTTTGATCCCACCGCATTTGAAAATATTCGAGTGGTGATGGACGGGCTATTCTATGATAAAGATCTGAGCGGTGAAATCATCATTACAGATCGTAACGATTTCATCAATACGGCAAAGCTGTCAAGGTCGTATGACTTGTCCTTCCAATTGCCTTCTTTGAACAAGCCGCAGGTGACATGCAAATTTATCTTAACGGCCGGCCTTGAAAACTTGTCAGCAGAATTGCTGCAGTTGTCCGAAGACCTTGCCGGCTGTTGCGCAGCGATAGAATTTACTATGAGGCATCATTACAGTGAACCGTTATTTTTGAAAATAGAAGAATTATTATCAGATATTTGGGGCGATAGTAGAAGGATTCGGGTGACTGTCTGCCGTGAAACTCTTTTGACACAGCAAAAGGTTCACTATACAGGCAATGTTTCATTTAACCGAATCATTCAGGAAGAACAAATAGAGGATTTAACAGAAATGGCTGAGTACATGATCATTACACTCAAAAGACTGGAAGAAATGATATAAACGCAAAAGAGGCTGTAACGATTTGGCAAGGAGCTGTCTCATAAGGTGTTAGGCATCTACCATGGATCTATATCCCGTACAGAGTGATGAAAGGGAGACGAGATACTGGATTGTCGTGCCTGACACCTTTACTTTTGGGACAGTTCTTTTTATGCTCAAAAATATCAAAACCGTGCTGTTCCAATACCCATAAATGAAAATCATCTATTTGTCTAAATTTTGGCAAAGGAAGGATCCTTTAGGGGAGGCATAAAAAGCGAATTTTGTCGGATAAAGTAGAAATTGAAATATAACTGTAATATATCTATTACAAAACTGACAAATTGTGATGGTATACTACCACTAGTTGAGTTAAGGAGAATGTCTAAATCTGACACCCTCTCAGATTCAAATAGGAAAAATCGTTTTCTAATACATAATTAATATTACAAAAATAGTATAAATATTGTCGAACGGCAACGAAGTTTGAACTTATCAAGGACCTGATACAGTGAAGGTATTGCCTTAGGATGCAGGGAGGATTTAGTTTTGAAAAAGAAAATCATAACACTTAGTACAACCATCATGCTTGGAATGGGAGGTATTCTTACAGTACCGGGTATTAATGCACATGCAAATGTCCAATCCAGTATCAACAAGGCTCAACAAGAGCTTAGCACTTTACAGACGAAAAAAGCTGATCTTGAAGCGCAAATCACAAAAATGGAACAAGCAATCAAGGATAATAATACTAAGGTTGAAGAAACAAATACTCAAATTGCTCAAACGCAGACCGAAATTGAAGCACTTAATAAGGAAATTGCTGCGGTTCAGGAACGAATCGTACAGAGAACAGAGATTTTGAAAGAGAGAGCGGTTTCATATCAGGAAAACGGTGGACAGGTTGGATATTTGGATGTTATCTTAGGCGCTTCTAGTTTCGGTGAATTTATTGACCGTCTTGGTGCTGTTGCCACTCTGTTTGAGGCTGATTCAGAAATCATCAAACATCTTGAGGAAGATCAAAATACTTTAAAAACAAAACAAGCCTCGGTTGAAAAGAAATTAACCGAATTAAATACGATGAAGGTTGATTTAGAAGAAATGCAGGCACAAATGGCTGAACAAAAGGCTGAGAACGAAGCATTAAAGCAACAATTACAGTCAGATGAAGCAAACAGCCTTGCTGAAATTGCCAGCCTGCAACAGCAACAACAAAGTACACTGAATTCAGTGGTTAAATCTCTGAAAAGTGCACCAGCAAACACTGGCAAATCAGCTTCTGCTAATACAGTGAATGCAGCGCCTTCTCCGGGAGCAACAGGTAGTATTTCAGCAGTCATTAATGCAGGATACAGATATATTGGGAATTCTGTCTATGTATTTGGTGGCGGCAGAACGGCATCTGATATTGCCAACGGTCGATTTGATTGTTCAGGCTTTGTTTCTTGGGCATTTTCTCAAGCAGGTGTTAGAATCGGGGCCAGTACGTCTGCTTTAAGAAATACAGGAACGAGAGTATCGCCAAGCGATATGAGACCTGGAGATTTGGTATTCTTCAACACAGTCAAAACAGATGGTCATGTCGGCATCTACCTTGGTGGCGGAAAGTTCATTGGCTCACAATCATCAACAGGTGTTGCGATTGCCAATATGTCTGGCGGCTATTGGGCAGGTGTATTCAGTGGAAGAGTAATGAGAATTTTAAACTAATAGATGCAAAAAGGTGGGAGCAAAATCCTGCCTTTTTTTGTGTGCCAGGCATGGCAACTATCTAGGTGGTGAAAGGTCCACTGTGGGGGGACACATCGACCAACCACTAAGGAAGCGCAAGGTACTTATCGTGAGATAAGGGCTAGAGGAAGCGTGGAATAAAATCTTGGCTCGACGAACAAAAATCTGATACTAAGGCTCTATAAAGGGATGAGGCTCCCATTCCGAACAAGAAATTGTCCGTATTTACGGCATCCGTTGGGATATCGAAGTATTCTTTAAAACGACTAAATGGCTCCTTCGCTTACAGAAAGAGTTTCAAGGACGCTCATATGACTTACTTATCAGTCATACAACGATTATTTTTACTAGATATATCATTCTTTCTTGGCAAAATCGTTGTCACACCGATGAACGTATATTAGGTGGATTATTTTATGACCTATGTGACGAAATAAATGAACTTGATTGGGCTGTCGCGTTGCAATTAATCGAGCTTCTTCAAGATGTCTTGAAGAAGACAAATAAACAAACACAACAATTACTTAAAATCAACTATTACAATGGATTGCAGGTTTACCAAGCTACATTAAAGCTTACCTGCCTGATTTGGTCTGCGAAAGTTGAGTTATCAAGTAACAAAAAACAACGTGGTGATTTATACAGGCTCAGATTTATCTTTTATAGATACTAATGTGGCTCCTCGAAAAACATACGTTTATGAAATTGTTGCTGGTAATGCTTCAGGCGTAAGTAAAACTGCTAATATTACTGTTCAAACGAGCAAGCGGTAATAGGGTAACTTCTTTCGAGGCTACCCCCTCATCAAACCGTACGTGCCCTATTAGGGGTAGCGTTAGGAAAAACCGTTTTCTGCCGAGACCCCTATATACAAAAGTGACCAAATTGAAATGTAGTTTTGCTTTCTTTCCGGTACGATGGCAGACATTGTTTACTTGAAAGAATTCTTTCAAGTAGGCATTTACCCTTTCAATTGCTGTTCTTTCGGCAAATAGATCTTTCCATTTTTCTGAACCACATGCCGAAGCCATATATTTGTATGCATCAAATAGGCCACACCTGTATTTTTTAGAGGGCATATTTTACGTTTACGACCGTTTTTATAGTTTTTCCTCACTGGTGAAACCGATGAAATTGATAATTAGAATAAAAATAGGAAAGAACATCAATGCTCCTATTGCAAGAAGACCTGTACTAGGATTAGGAGCGTCCCCTCCATAGGTTATCGGGAATAGAGAGGCAATGATATATGCAAAAAGAACAAAATATGGAACCCAAAGGATAACTGTCCAAAAGTTTGCTTTTCGATTTTTTAACCACTTTTTTGTTAGGAAAAAGAGCAGGATTATATCAAATATAAATACAACAACAATAGTTATACTACTTAATGTATTTACATCACCAATATTCCAACCCGTTAGTCTACTAATCCTATAAACATTAGCCATAAGTTCGATTGGAAAAAGTATCATAAGAGCATATAGAATGCTGACCACATTTAATTTAAAGAAATATTTCATTTGAAAATCCCCTCGTATATTATGTTTAGGCTCCTCTTAAGGAGTCCGTAATCCTTACTTTTCCTGTAATAAATCATATTTCTTGGGTGTCCCGAGATATTTCTAGATAATGAGATTAAGATCATTTGGGACAATTCTTTTTCCCCCTGTGGGCTTAACCACATTTTAAGACTGTTTCTCAGTGTACGTGCGCGCAGGCTGTTCTCCCTGTTCTTCGAACCTAGATGATAGTAGCTCTAGGGTGGCTTTCGAATCAGGGCAAGTTCTGATGCACGAGGTTGCTGGTCGGTGTCCACACCAGAGATATCTCAGGGCATCATAGAAATGTACGGATGATTCTATTTGAAAGGAGGGGACACCCCATGAAATTATTTGTTGGTTTAGATATTAATTCTTTTGATATTAAAGTTTGTATATTGGACGGTGAAGGTGAAAAACTTCAATCTTTTTCCGTTTCTAATGATCTACCAGGTGCTACACAGCTGCGTGATCACATTTTAGAATGTACGAAGAACCAGACTATTCAGGCCTTAAAAATTGGCTTAGAATCTACATCCGTTTATAGTTTTCAACCATCTATGTTTTTGCACCATAATGAATCACTTAAAGGGCTTGGTACTAAAGTGTTTGTCATGGATCCAAAACAGATTGCCAACTTTAAGAAAAGCTATTCGGATATGGATAAGACGGATGAAATTGATGCGTTCGTGATTGCGATTATCTTCGATTCGATCGTAATTCTATGTCCGTCGTGAAGGGAGAACAATATATTGCCTTACAACAATTGACTCGTTCACGTTACCAACTCATCCATCAGGTGACAAAAGAGAAATAACATTTCTTACAGCATTTGAGTTTTAAATGTAATACCTTTTCTCAGGAGGTTGATTCTTCCGTCTTCGGAAATGCCATGATGGATATGTTCTCTGAAAAGTTCAGCCTAGATGAACTAGCAGAAATGCTGTTAGAGAATCTGGCAAAATTCCTTCAGGAGAATGGTAAAACCGATTTAATGACCCTGAATGCGTAGCAAAATCTATTCAGAAAGCTATGCGTTCTTCGTATCGTCTAGATAAAGTGGTCGAAGATTCGATCGATCTTCTCCTTGGCACATCGATTGAAGTGATTCGAACAAGTAAAGGAGATAGAAAAAGGCATTGAGCACATCATGGCTGGCTTTGATGAGACACAGATTCTTCAATCCATCCCCGGGATTGGACCAGTATTCACGGCTGGTATTATCGCTGAAATTGACCAAATTGAGCGTTTTGAAGATGAAACGAAAATAGCTAAATATGCCGACCTATACTGGCGAAAACACCAATCAGGACGATTCACTGCAGACGATACTTTCCTTTCTCATAACGGGAATCAATACCTTAGATATTACTTAGTTGAAGCCGCCAACTAAGTAAGAAGGCATATCCCCGAGTATCACGAATACTACGCTAAGAAATACAAGGAAGTACCGAAACATCAGCACAAAAGAGCACTCGTACTAACCACAAGAAAATTTGTGCGTTTGGTAGATGCGCTAATTAATCCTTTTCTAAATTCCAGTATTTGTGATATAATTTCTGGTTTAGTTTAGTGCGGCTTTTTTCGAAAAATGGATCAGGCGCAGACTGGAGAGCTTCTACACGGCGCTTGTAACCGGAACATCATTTATCAATTTCTTCATTGATTCCATTAATAGAAGACGTTTTTGAGCTTAGTAAAGGGAAGTCAATTGGCATGAAGGTATGCCCGTCTGACCAGCCTAATGTAAGCATTCGAAATCCTTTATAAAATCGCATCTTCAAGGAAGCATGATCAAAACAACGGGCAAGCAACTCTACATTCTTACTACGATTTCGATCAAATGTAGAGTCATCAATAATGAGCACTTTTGGACGCTCCTTTGATGTAAGTACGCTAACTTTTTGAATGATAGCTACACTAAAGTATAAAAGGAACTTCCGCAAGCAAACTTGGAATGATTTAAAAAACGATAGACGGTATCTTTGCCCGGATAACGCACGCTCTTTTTGGATGTAACAAGGGCAAACCAATTTTTTTGATGAAAGATCAGGCTAAAAACAAGCTGAAACAAAAAGGCACATGAAAACCCAAAGCTTTTTCGAATGCCTGCTTGGCGCAGGTATTTCGATACTTGTAATTCAGTGAATACTGCAGAAAGTTCATTTGGTAGTTGTTCAATTGAGTGTTTTTCCTTAGCAACCGCACTCCAGTTTAATGTAACTGAATTGCTTGTCACTTCAGTTGCGTGAAGTTATTAGGTGTTAAAGGAGCGCTAACCTTTGGATCTGTTACGATAGGATTTACAACAGTATCTAGACTTTTAATAGGTGCCTGAATTAAGCCATATCCATAATATTTATCTTT
>NZ_CAMLDX010000113.1 GCF_946478885.1 uncultured Bacillus sp.
CCCCCACTGCTATATTTATTGGTTTGCTTTCTTTACCCAGTCTGCAACGGTTACTGTTCGTTTTGCTTGATGTTTTACAGCTGCTTGCACATCTTCAATCATTTTTCCATCTTGTCCAACTGTAACACTTGTACCATATGGGTTACCTCCAGCACCAAAGATAACCGGATCTGTATAGCCTGGAGTTGCGATAATCGCGCCCCAATGCATCAAAGAAGTATACAAGGATAAGAGTGTTGCTTCCTGTCCGCCATGTGAGTTTTGGGCAGATGTCATGGCACTGACAACTTTGTTGACGGTTTTACCACTCGCCCACAATCCGCCTTGGATATCAAGGAATTGCTTCATTTGTGAAGGCATGCTTCCAAACCGGGTTGGAGCGCTAAATATAATTGCGTCTGCCCATTCAATATCGTCTCCTGTAGCTACCGGTACATCCTTTGTAGCTTCTACTGTTGATTTCCATACTTCATTTCTTTCAATGACGGATTCCGGAGCTATTTCTTCTACTTTTAATACTTTTACCTCAGCACCCGCTTCTTTTGCTCCTTCTTCAGCCCATTTTGCCAGTTGATAGTTTGTTCCTCCCATACTGTAAAAAATAACAGCCAATTTAACATTAGTCATTTTTTCTGTCTCCTTTATAGATAAATTTCCAAATAATTTGGATAGAAAACCCAGTTTCATATCTCTCTTTTCCTTAATGAAAATAAGCAACTTTTGATTTTTATGAATCGTGTTTAAAAATTAATCGGTCAACAGATAAAAATTCACTTCCATTTATTGCAAGAAAGATCGCTATTGCTAAAAAAGCAAGATCGAGCTCGTAGCCCGCCATCTGTCCATTTCCTAGAAAGCCAACTGATAATTTCACCTTTAAAATTGCTCCGATCATAATGATACCTATTAATGCAGAAACAACCCTTGTTCCAAAGCCAATGATCAAAGCGATGCCTCCAATTAATTCAATGCCTGCTATGACATAAGCCATAAATCCCGGCAACCCAATACTTTCAAACCACCCAGCAATATTCTCTATTCCACCTTGGAACTTAACTAAACCATGAATAAAAAATATAAATCCTAATGCTAGACGTAAAATAAATGCTCCCACATCTACTTTAAACATAGTAACCTTAATCCCCTACTAATATTCTTTGATTAAATGAAAACTATAATTTCCTATACCACTTCGCAGCAGCCTCGATCTCTGTGGTAGTGAGTTGATGCCCTCTATTTTCCCAATGAAGTTCAACATCTGCATGAGCTTTTTTCAACATGGACTGTAATTCTGTCGATTCCACAGGCGAACAAATTGAATCATTTGTACCTGCTGCGATAAACACCGACTTTCCAGTCAAATCAGGGAGCTCAATTCCCTTTCTTGGTACCATTGGATGATGAAGAATAGCCGCCTTCAATGCATCTTGATAATGGAACAATAAACTAGCCGCTATATTCGCTCCATTCGAATAACCAATAGCAATGATACGATTTCTGTCAAACTCATACTTTTCAGCAGAATGATCAAGAAATTCATTCAATTCCTTTGTACGAAATATTAGATCTTCCTCATCAAACACCCCTTCGGCTAATCTCCGAAAGAAACGGGGCATACCATTTTCAAGAACATTTCCTCTAACACTTAATATAGAAGCTTCATCATCGATTCTTCCAGCAAGAGGCAGTAAATCTAATTCGTTACCGCCGGTTCCATGTAGCAACAATAAGGTTGGTTTCAATGGATTTTTTCCTTTTTGAAATATGTGCTTCATCAGCTCTCTCCTTTCATTTAGGAACCTCTACAGCAGGCAAGAGCTTTTCCAATTCATTCCGATTTGGTTCTAGCCAAGAAGGTAACTTAAGCCTGCTACCTAGTTCCTCTAGTGGTTCGTCAACGGTAAATCCCGGAGGATCTGTCGCAATTTCAAAAAGAATACCACCCTCTTCATAGAAATAAAGTGCTTTAAAGTAATTTCGATCCAGAATTTCAGTTGGATAATAACCCTTTTCCTGCAGTAGATTTCTCCATTCTATCTGGTGCCCTTCATCTTTGGCTCTCCAAGCAATATGATGAACCGTTCCGGCCCCCATGAGCCCTCGAACAGAAGGGGTAAGTTTTATATCAATCGTATTTCCAAGCTCGGCAGTTGATTTAAATCTTAAAAATCCTTCTTCTTGTCCGATGCATTCAAGCCCTAATACATGCTCCAGTACATCAGCTGTTTTGTTAGGCTTCGCAGAAATTAAGGTTGCACCTCCAAACCCTTTTATGGCAACCTCTGGATGAATCTCTTTCAAACCCCATGTATTCATTGGCCCCTCAGATCGCTCTACCAATTCAATCTCAAGACCATCCGGATCTTGGAACTGCAAGTAAGCTTCTCCGTATCGGACTGTTTGAATAAACCTTACTCCAAATTCACTCAACCGTTTTTTCCAAAATTCAATTGAATCATCAGGGATCACATAGCTGGTAACTCCGACCTGTCCTGTTCCAATCCGTCCTTTTAGCTGTTTCTCCCAAGGGAAGAAGGTTATAACAGTTCCTGGATCACCAGTTTCATTTCCAAAATAAAGATGATACACTTCCGGTCGATCAAAGTTGATTGTTTTTTTTACTAATCTAAGTCCCAGTACCCCTGCATAAAAGTCGATATTTCGTTGGGCATCGTTAACCATTGCCGTAATATGATGAATGCCTGAAGTAATCTGCAAGCTCATCCCCTCGTCTTCTCTAATAGTAATTTTATTTTACTTAGGTCTTTCTATTGAATACATGTCGCCAATCTTTGCATAATTAATGCCCGCCAACCGGCTTACTGCAGCCAGTTTTTTGGGGTCAATTCTTCTATTTTCATAGATGCTCTCATCAATATGAAATTGCACAACTTTCCCGATAATAAGATCACAACCCGGAGCATCCCTACCTCCTAAAGAAAGCGAATGTTCAAGGGTACACTCCATTCGGATTTTCGCCTCCATAACTCCGGATACGGAAATTTTCGTACTTTCAATTGAAGTTAATTGTACTAATTCAATCTCGCTTTGATCAGGAGGTAGAGTTGCTGCCGTCTTATTTATTTTTTCTACATTCTGCTCATCAACAATATGAACAACAAATTCTTTTTTGTCGAAAATGTTTCTAGCCGTATCCTTCTGTGTTCCTTCAGTTCTTTGAATGGCTAAGGAAATCATCGGGGGATTCGATGTTACAATATTGAAATAACTGAATGGTGCTCCATTTAAAACACCGTCTTTAGAGATAGTTGTTACGAAAGCAATGTTCTCGGGATGATACTTCCTATTAAAAATTTGTAATTTTCTCTTTCAGTATTGTCAATTGGGTCAATCGAAAGCATAGTGCGAATCACCTCTTTACATTTAATCCAATTTCCTTACATTAAATGGAAATAGTCTGCTTTCTATTTTATGCCTTTGTGGCTCATACTGTTTAGGCAACATTAGGTTTTCCCCCATTGTTTCTTGTGATTCATCATGGGCAAACCCTGGAGGATCTGTTGCAATTTCAAATAAAATATCTCCATGTTCTCTAAAATAGATAGCATTAAAGTAGTTTCTATCTTTTACTGATGTAACTCTATATCCATGGTCTGCAACATATTTTTGCCAATCCAATTGATCTTGATCATCAATAGCCCTCCAGGCAATATGATGTACTGTTCCTACCCCCATTCTTCCCCGTCCAAGTGGAGTTAATTTAAGATCGATGATATTTCCAATATCAGCAGAAGAGCGGTAACGGATAAAATCTCCTTCCTGACCAACAACGTCAAGTCCCATAGTGTTTTCAAGCAGATCAGCAGTTTTTGCTGGCTCAGTTGATATAAGGACCGCTCCTCCGAATCCTTTTATCGCTACTTCAGGTGTAACCTCCCCAAAGATCCAGGAATTGACTTCCCCTTCTTCTCTTTCAACAATCTCCAAGTGAAGTCCATGAGGATCATCAAATTTCAAATACTGCTCTCCGAAACGTTCTGTTTTTGTATAAGAAACCTTGAATTTTTCAAGTCTTTTTTCCCAAAACTTCATGGCACCTAACGGAACAACATACGAAGTAATACCTACTTGACCACCACCAATAGCTCCTTGATGGGCACCTACCCATGGAAAGAAAGTGATGATTGTTCCCGGCTTGCCCCCCTTATTTCCAAAATAAAGGTGATAGGTATCTGGATCATCAAAGTTGACCGTTTGCTTAACTAAGCGCAATCCCAAAACTCCGGCATAGAAATCGACATTCTCTTGAGGATGCCCTACAATTGCAGTTATATGATGAATCCCCATTGTTTTTTTCCCCATTGTCTCCACACTCCTTTTAAAATTAGATTGATTTTTCGATTAATTTAGTGTGCTTTTCATCCCCAAGTGTTTTTCTGTTATCCATTTTTTACTGTTTCCCAAAATAAAGCTATTTTCTCAGAGTTAAGACCAATTACAGGTATTCGATCCTTTCTTTGCAAATCAGAATACCTGTAATTTACCAACTGTATATAATTATTTAATTAGAATAAAAGGGCATCTATTGCATATTGGCCTGGGCCGATTAATGCAACCCCGACAGCTACAGCAATTAAAGTTAAATTATATTCATATCCATTTGATGTTACCCATAAGCCATTTGCACCATGCACCTTTACAATTGCCATTAACATCGTTCCCGCAATCATTAATGCTGCAAGTGGTGTTAAAAGGCCTAATGCAAACAAGATTCCACCGATTAGTTCTGCTGATCCAGCGAAAATAGCCATTGTTACACCTGGCTTCATTCCAATAGATTCAAACCAGCCGCCGGTTCCTTGTAATCCATGACCTCCGAACCAACCAAACAATTTTTGAGCACCATGACCAATAAATAAAATTCCAATTACCAACCTAATTATTAATAAACCTAAATCCATCATTTTATAATCCTCCTAAATTTATTTATCTTGAATTCGAGATTTTAATGTAAAAATTATCGACTTTGTCTTATCTTTTCCAAAAGTTCAACTAATATCTTAGATTCTTCATTATTTAAAGAACTAAACATATCATCTACTAACTCTTGATGTTCTGGCATAATTTTCTGCATCAATTGATTACCAGCATCTGTTAAATTAACATGTATGACTCTGCGGTCATCTGGACATGCACTTCTTTCTAAAAAGCCTTTCTGCTCTAACTTATCTATAACATATGTCATCGAGCCGCTAGAAATTAGTACCCTCTGCCCTATTTGCTGAATGTTTTGTTTACCCTTGTAATAAAGCACTTCCAGAACTGAGAACTCTGTAATACTGAGATTATGACTTATCATTTCCAGCTTGATTCTATCATGTACAGCTTTGGAGGTTTGCATTAATTTTAAAAAGGGGGAATTTTTACATTTTCTGATCATGTTCTTCACCTCCTAAAAATTTTTGATGAAAATATTTCAATGTAAAGATCATCAAACTTTATTATTTTTCAGCTTAAATAATAGCCTGCTTAGTATCGTTCCTGCTTCCTTTTACCCTATTGATTTCATTTTGTTCCTTACTTGGGCTTTCTTTAATTTTTTTGGAGTTACATCGTCTCCTCTCGGATCAACAATGGTTGTATTTAACAGTAACTCTTCCATCGATCCGCGAAATACTTGAATGTATTTTCTGCGTAAATTTGCTATTTCAGCATTTTCATATTGCGTTAATCCTTCGAGCTTTCTTTTAAGTGCAAGTTCATTGATTCGTTTTAAAATTTCATGCACAAAAGAATTTCTCCTTTCTATTGAATAATTCGTAATAAAAATATCTCCATATAAGATATCTTGAATTAAAGATAATATATTCCATTATATTTGTCAACACCTTTTAAAAAAATTTATAACAATACGAAAAATTATCACAAGAGATTCTACAGATCCATTTAGTATTTAAACAACGATACGGCAGTATAAAAATCGCTAAAACCCTGAATAAACGGGGCGTGAAGGTATGTGAGCGTACGGTTTCCCACATTATGACGAAGAACTGATATGAACCCGGATTTAGACAGGGATTACTTTATCAATAGTAAAGAAATGCAGCATAAAAAGAAATCTATTGCGTATCTCAAAACAACTGCTGCTCATTTATTTAATGGGTGATTGAATGCCTGAGCGGTATGACATTGGAAGAGTCACGTACCGTTCTTAGGCGAGGGAGGGATAGTGATATCCCTTCCTTAGCCGACAGCGAAGCGTAGAATATGTCCGTCGAAAAGCATTCGCTCATCGAAATGAATTTACTATCGAACTTTATTTTTAAGCAACAACCATCTTAGTTACCCAAAAAATTTCCCCCTAACAGAGTATCTGCATAATTTTTTCATACTTTTAAAGTAAACTAATCATACATAATTGAAAATAGGTGAATAAAATTGAAAAAGCTTTCTGTCAAACTTGGAATTTTATTTTATTTGATTATATTTGGCCTAATGACCTTTATGTTTTTCTTTTTACATGAGGGAATTGCAGAGTCTAGAGTGGAAGAAGAACTTAGTGCCCTGCAGGCCCGGGGAAATTCCCACAGGGCTATTCTTGAAAAGCGTTTTGATAACGAAACGATTGGTCATGTTGTTTTAATGGAATCCGAATCTAACACGGATGTTGTGATAACCGATCAATCTGGGGAGATCCTTGGCTCTTCCGTTCAAGGCAGTCCTTTTCAAGAATACCTGCAGTCCGTTCATTCAAACATTCCTTCGGAAGGAAAAGTGATTGAAGATGCATGGAAGGAAGAACCTTATATTGCGACAATTAGTCCCGTGCAAGTAAATAAAGAAATTGTTGGGTATGTTTATATGTTTCAGGATACAGCATCTGTCCATTCCTTAATACAAGGGTTAAACGAACACTTTATACTGGCCGGATGGATCTCTGTATTTTTGACATTTATCATTATTATTTTTCTGTCAAGAGGTATTACAAAGCCCCTTGTTAAAATGAAGGAAGCTACCTCCCAAATCAGTAAAGGAGATTTCTCTGTTTCGCTACCGAAAACATCAAATGACGAATTAGGAGATTTGGCTAAATCGATCGAATCATTAGCAAATGATTTAAGCTATTTGAAACAAGAGCGCAATGAATTTTTGGCAAGCATTTCCCATGAACTCAGGACTCCCCTTACCTATATTAAGGGGTATGCCGATATTGTTCTCAAACGTGAACTGGCTGGTGAAGACAGAGAAAAATATCTAAAAATCATTGTAGATGAATCAAATCGTTTGTCCCGATTAATTAAAGAGTTATTTGAACTGGCCAAAATTGATCAGAATTCCTTTGTCATTCAGAAAGAACGGATTGATTTAACCCATTATTTGAATAAAATGGAGGAAAAACTCAGTCCGGCTTTTCAGGAAAAAAATATAAAACTTGAAGTCGAATGTCAACCCGATTTATGCTTATATGCTGATCCATTACGTCTCGAGCAAATTCTTTTCAACCTATTGGATAATGCGAAGAAATATTCCCAAGAAGGAGCAAAAGTGATCTTAACAGGCTGGAAAATCAGGAATTCCATTCATTTATCAGTTAAGGACAGCGGAAAAGGGATACCTGAAAAAGACATTCCCTATATTTTTAACCGTTTCTATCGTGTAGACAAATCACGGACGCGATCACTTGGAGGCACAGGACTGGGACTGGCAATAGTGAAAGAACTCGTTCATGCACATGGGGCCGAAATTACAGTAAAAAGTGAAGAAAACGCAGGAACAGAATTCGAAATTATTTTTAATGAAGGGGATATGATATGAAAACGATGTTACTCGTAGATGATGAACCAATGATGCTAGATCTATTATCGTTATACCTGTCGCCTTTGGGCTACAAATGTATTAAAAAGGAATCAGCCATCGATGCGATTCATTATCTGCAATCTAATCCCGTGGATCTTATTTTATTAGATATTATGATGCCGGAAATGGACGGCTGGGAGGCATGTAAAGAAATCCGAAAAAATTGGGATGTTCCCATCATTATGTTGACGGCGATGAGCGATAAAACGGATATTGTAAAAGGATTAAAAACCGGTGCAGATGATTATGTCTCGAAGCCTTTTGATGAAGAGGAACTGATTGCCAGAATTGAGGCTGTATTACGAAGAAGCAAAAGTGAAACGGGGAAAATTTCATTTAAGGGACTGCTGCTTGACCAAAATTCCTATCAGCTGCATTTTAACGGAAAGGAAATCCCTTTAACGCCGAAAGAATTTGGCATGATGAGCCTGTTTCTTAGCAATATGAACAAGGTTTTTTCAAGAGAACATTTAATCACCTCTATCTGGGGGCACGATGTCTCTACCGAGGATCGGACGATTGACTCTCATGTGAGAAATTTACGCGAAAAGCTTCGCAAGGTAGGATTTCCTGCTGATGAATATCTACAAACGGTTTGGGGCGTCGGTTATAAATGGGCCGGAAAGGAATAAAGGAGTGAGTGTTTTCTATCAAGAATTGCTCCCGCATCATCCAATTTTGGCTGTCATCGCCAGTATCAGTCTCAATATACTTATTACGATTACCGGTGTATTACCAAGCGCTTTTATTACAGCTGGTACAGTTGGTTTCTTAGGATTGAAAACAGGGATTATGATATTAATTGTCGGTGAAGCATTTGGGGCCATTATTTCCTTTATTCTTTATCGAAAAGGGATAAAAAAGCTGGTGGAAAATCATAAAATGTACAAAGTACAGAACAGGTTGTTGAGAAAGCTGAACAAAACAGATGCCATTTCAGCATTTTTCATTGTCATTCTGCTAAGATTATTGCCTTTTGTGCCTTCAGGCGCTGTAACTTTAGCAGCAGCACTAAGTCATATGAGGTTGCTTTCTTTTAGCATAGCCAGGGAAAAATCCCCGCCTTATACATTGAGGCCTATTCCGCTTATCATGTCCTTAAACTAGAGACTGAATGGTAATTGGGATTATTTCTATTGATAATGATTCTATTTCTTTTCTATTTACTTTGAAAAAAGTATCATACACAAGATTAAACATAAAAGAACAACAGCCGGTTACTGTTGTTCTTTTATGTTTTTGGAAATAATACAGTAACTGTTGTACCAATATTTAATTTACTCTCTATTTTTATTTCCCCTTTGTGAGCATCAACGAGGGCTTTTACAATCGAAAGACCGATTCCAATTCCTCCTGTCTTTCTATCCCGGGATTTTTCTCCCCGATAAAATCTTTCATAAAGAAATGGCACATCTTCTTCTCGAATCCCTATTCCCTCATCTTTTACAGAAAATCCGATAAGATTTTCTTTCTCAGCTATTGAAACCTCTACATTTTTTCCAGATGGTGTATATTGAAGTGCATTATTTACAATGTTAGTCAATATTTGTATAACACGATCACGGTCTGCATGAAACCAATGCTCTGTTGTTGATCTACTAATGTTTAGATGAACTCCTTTTTCACGAAATGAAGGACCAAATTGATTTTCTATGTGTGCGATTATCTTCCCTGCTTCTATGTCTATTTTCTGAAGTTTTATTTGTGGATTTTCAGCCGCAAGCAGCTTTTCTAATTCATTAACAAGACGAACCAACCGCATTAATTCATCATGACTTTGTTGAAGTCTTTTTGGTGTAGGTTCCCATATTCCATCCTGGTAAGCTTCAATTTGACTTCTTAATGTTGCAAGAGGGGTCCTAAGTTCATGAGCCAAATCGGCTGTAAACTGTTTTCTGAGAACTTCTTCTTTCGAAAGTGACAAAGCCAGGTCATTAAATGAATATCCTATAGGTTTTAATTCTTCAGTCAAATCCTCAACCTGTACACGTGTCTGCCACTTATGTTCTCTTAATTCATGAACAGCCTTTGATAATTTATTAAATCCGGCTGACAATCGTTTTGAAAACAGCATACTGAATAGAAATGAAATGATAACCGTAACAATGATAGCTATATAAATATTTTGTTTTATTTGTTTTAGAAAAGAGAAATCCTCTTCAAGCAGACTATTGGGGTAAAAGACTTTAATACTGCCGATTTTTTTCTGATCTACTTTCAGGTCATAAACACTGGATTGATAATCCTTATCTAACAGGGAGCCTGATTGCATTCCCATGTTCGCCATCATCCCCAGCATCACCGTCGTATCGGCTACTAACTGTCCATCTGCATCATAAATTTGATAAAATAAATTCTCCGCCATGGCCTGCTCATGCATCAAACTATTCGTTCGGTCACTAATTAAATTTCCGCTTCCTTCAAATTCCTGTATCGCTATTTCTTCAATTAGGCTAATATTTTTTTCTCTGTTTTCTCGTAAATAGTCACTAAAATGTTCTTCAAATCCCCATAAAATTGAAAGGCTTGTTAATAAAATCCCGCATAAAGAAGCGACTAAGAGATAAAATAGTATTCTGAATCGAAGTGTCTTAAACATCTGGAACACCTCCGAACTTATAGCCCATCCCAAAAACAGTTATGATAAATTCTGGATGCCGGGAATCTGTTTCGATTTTCTTACGTAAATTTTTTAT
>NZ_CAMLDX010000114.1 GCF_946478885.1 uncultured Bacillus sp.
CATGGCAAGCAGAAAATCCTCTAACCGTTCATAGTCTTTCTCCAATACTTTATTCAGGTCGTTGATGACAAACGGGGCGATCGTTTTGGCCATTATAGGGGCAGTGATCGACAACAACAGTTCTTTTTTTGTTTTATAATGGCGGAATATGGTTCCCTCTGCGACACCGGCTTTTTTGGCTATTTCGTTGGTTGATGTTGCAGCATAGCCTTTTTCGGAGAAGGATTCAATGGCTGCTGCGATAATTTTTTTCTGTTTTTCCGTTAGGCTGTCATCGTCGATTGCCAGCTGCTCCAATGATGTATGTTGATTATTTGACATATTGTCTCCCTTCCTTCACGATTTTTGGTAAAATATTTGTCGATTGGTCTGGTTCGGATCGTAAGGGCCATCAGGCATTATCGTCGTATCCAGACCAGGATAAAGCTGCCTTCTGGATTATATTTTGCGGTATTTTTTCAGGGCAAAGATATTGAGAACAATGAACAGCAGTGCAAATCCGATGAGCATGAGCAGTTGCAACCTGATATCACCTAGATCTGCCCCCTTGTACATGACTTCAACGAGCGCATCTCCGCCGTAGTACATCGGCATCAATTTCGCAATCACTTGGAGCCATTGATCCATATTTTCAACA
This sequence comes from uncultured Bacillus sp., assembly GCF_946478885.1. The sequence continues at coordinate 638 of NZ_CAMLDX010000114.1, forward strand.
GGCAAAATGCCAGCGAAAAAGACCTGCGGAATAATGGCAACGGGGATAAATTGAATCATTTGGAATTCCGAATTGGCAAAAGCTGATAATAGAATGCCAAGGGACAGGGCAACAAGAGCCAAAAACAAATTAATGATCATGACATGCCAAATGGAACCTACGAGGACCATATCGAGCACTTTGACGGCATAAAACACAACAATGATCGTTTGGATGACGGCAAATAGGCCATAGCCGATTAAATAGCCGAAGACGATTTCGTGCCGCTTAATCGGAGTTGCCAGCAACCGTTCAAGAGTGCCGGTGGTTCGTTCCCGCAGGAGGGAAATACCGGAAATTAGGAAGACGAAGAAAAAGACAAAGAAACCGACTAATATAGGACTCAGTATATCAAAAAAGGAGGTATCCTCGTTTCCATAAACATAAGCTGTGTTGATTTCTGGAGCCTTTGTATTTGCCTGTATGGGTAGTTTTTTCAACAGCTCCGCCTGAGTGGCTGCGGCCTGTGCTGAAATAATCTGCTTGATTTTGATTAAAAAGGCCTTTGATGCAGATGGATCCTCGTTTAGGACGGTAATGTCAATGCGACTGCCGTTGATCTGCAGCATGCCATCCAAGTCATCGTCAAGCATGGTTTGTTTTGCATCTTCCACTTCCTTATATTCTTTCACCTTCATTTCTCCCTGAAGCCGCTCGATTAAGGGTTCATCTGCCCCAGTTACTCCAATACGCTGTTTAGGAGAATCTAATGTGAATAGAAAATGCATCAGTGTTAAAATCAGCAGCGGAGCAACCATCATTAACGCAAGTGTCCGTTTGTCGCGCAACATCTGCCGGGTAATCCGTTTGACTAACGATAATGTTCTTCTCATGACTGTGTCCTCCCTGCTTTTAAAAAGACTTCTTCCAGACTGTGAATACCGTATTGTTCTTTCAGTTGTGCTGGTGAGCCGGCGGTGAGGATTTTTCCATCGCGTACCATGGCAAGGCTGTCGCACTTTTCAGCCTCATCCATGACATGGGTTGTAACTAAGATCGTTTTGCCAGCTTCCTTTAAACGGAAAAGTTCGTTCCAAATCGACACACGTAGTTCCGGATCAATGCCGACAGTCGGTTCGTCGAGAATGAGAATGTCGGGATCTTGCAGCAAAGCGATAGCCAGCGACAGACGGCGCTTCATCCCTCCGGAATAGGCAGATACTTTTTTGTTTAAATCTCCGTTCAGAGCTACAAGACTAGATGCGTAATCAATCCGCTCCTTTTGTTGTGCTTTATTCAGTCCAAAGAGGGAGGCAAAGAAGACGAGATTCTCTTTCCCGGTTAATTCGGGATAAAGGGCATCAGATTGGGCCATATAGCCCAAATGCTGCAGAATGTTTAGGCTTGGGACGGCTATGTCAAGGACGGTAATCTCGCCCTGTGTCGGGCGGTCCATGCCCACGATCAGTTTAATTAATGTCGTTTTTCCGGAGCCGGAAGGGCCAATTAAACCAAATATCTTTCCTTTTTCCACAGAGAGATTGATGCGAGACAATACTTGTTTTTTTCCAAACGATTTGCTTACCTGCCGGACTTCAATAGTTGTTGTCATTGCGAAAGACCTCCTTTGCCAAAATCAGTTTATTTTTATAATGAGTGATTACTCACTTTATTATACATTACAGCTAATAAAAACGAAACAAAAAAGTGAGTACTTACTTTTTTAGAGAAAAATGATGATGGGGATTTAATGCATTTTTCGCGTCTCTTAAGCCGTTCATGGAGCGCTTTATCTCGAGACTCCCCGTTTTTCGTGCTTCTATTTTTGATATGTAATGTTACGGGGACAACAGTAAGTTTTTGTTGTGGTATGTGAAAAGCACCTCCCTCAATAAATGTTGATTTATCAACGGTTTGACCCGTTGGCGAAGTGTCAAAAAAATATTTTTCGACACGAACTCCTTCTAATTGATAGATTTATGGTATCGGAAATATGATGCATGAACCTATAAAAGTCATTGATCGGCTTTGTGTAAGAATGGAGTCAAGTGCCATTCAAGAAAATCTTTAGTTCAACTTATCTAGTATCAAAATCTTCCTTTATTTTAATCATGAAATAAATGGGGGATTGGGTGTGTGTGCCGATCTATCGAATGTTATCAGAGGGAAAGGAAGAGATCGGGCAAGGGGAGTTGCGTACCTTTCGCTTTTCCATTTCTTTTTTAGTAGAATAAACATATCCTTATATAATGGATTTTTAAGTAATCGGAAATGATTTCCATATATTGATTAGGATATATGGGTCTTTGATTTCTTCTTTATGGGTGAAAGGCCGAATCTTTCTGATAGTATCTGTTTATACGGGAAATCGGTTTCTTGATTAGCTGAAGGCTGTTCAGAGAAGATGAGGAAAAGTTTTTTTTATAGAGGCAAAAGGAGGGGTGAAAATGGAACCGGTAGTCGTTGAAACGGTACAAAAAGAGCTGGATCGGTTTGTCAATCAAGCGGTGTACATCCATCTTGAAACCACAAATGGTGCCTATGCTTCGCATCATGATAAATCTTTCTTCTCCTCCGGGGCATATATTCGCAATGCACTTGTTAAGTATGAGAGAGGGAAAATTACTGGGGCGGGGCCGTATCGCGTTGGCTTAAAGATGCCGATTGGCTGGATTTATGCAGAGGGAATTACCCACTTTGAGGCAGATGATGAGAACAAATTGTTATTAGCAGGCCATGATTATCAAGGTAAGCTGGCGGTTTGCCTGGAGATGAGCCTGATACCATTTGAATAGCAGACATGATTGCTGGCGTACACCGCCGGCAAGGGGTGTGGACCCGTCTCCTTAGGCGAAAGGCATATGTGCCGGACACACCTAAATGTTTGGTAATAGTTGAAAGAAATATAAGAGACGAGGAGGTAATGGAATGGATAAGGAGCGGCATGTTTTAGTTGTTTTTCCACATCCTGATGATGAGGCCTTTGGCGTATCCGGAACAATGGCCGCGCATATTGCTGCTGGAACACCGGTTACATATGCCTGCTTAACATTAGGAGAAATGGGCCGCCATATGGGTGATCCTCCCTTCGCAACGCGTGAATCCCTGCCCTTAATTCGAAGGCAGGAATTGCTGAATTCGGCAAAGGCAATCGGTATTCAGGATCTTCGTATGTTGGGATATCGCGATAAAACGGTTGAGTTTGAGGATGAGGAGAAGTTAATCGGAGATATTACATCAATTATCCATGAAGTTAAGCCGACATTAGTTATTTCCTTCTACCCTGGATATGCAGTCCATCCTGATCATGATGCATGCGGTGCGGCGGTCGTCGCGGCAGTGGGACGTCTGGAGTCCGATGAACGTCCAAAGCTCCATCTGGTTGCCTTCGCCCATCGCTGCGAGGAGGTCATCGGCAAGCCGGATGTCCATAATGATGTCAGCCGGTTTGCGGACAAGAAACTTGCTTCCCTTTCATCACATCAGTCACAGGCACAGCTCATCACAGGAGTTGTGAAAAAATACCAGGAAGGGGATCCTGCAGCACTGCAGCAGGTCAATAACGAACGATTTTGGACATACACCTTTGGTGCCTGACACCAAAAACAGACAGATGTCCGCACTGGGTGGACATCTGTCTGTTTAATGATTGAGCAGTTTTTTCTTTAGTGAATCCGGCGGATGATTATTTATTCAACAGTTGTTCCTGTTGCATGCGGTAGGCGCTGTGCATAACGGGGCCGACGTATTGGTTTAATTTCCAGCCGTGGCGGACAGCTTCTGTGATAAAGTCCTTAGCGAAGTCAATGGCTTCTAAAGGGGAGTTTCTCTTTGCCAATTGTGCTGTAATTGCTGCAGCAAATGTACATCCTGCGCCATGGATATAAGGTGTGTCAATTTTTTCCGTTTCATAAAGTTTGAAATTGTTGCCGTCAAATAATAAGTCGGTGGCTTTATCTGTCTGTAGCTTGCTGCCGCCTTTAATCATGACATATTTGGCACCAAGCTCATGGATTTTTTCAGCTGCTTCTTTCATCCCGTCAATGGTTGTGATCGGAGCTGTACCGGCCAGCTGGCTTGCTTCAAATAAATTTGGTGTAACAACCGTTGCCATTGGTACCAATACATGACGCAGCGCATCTGCGGTTTGCGGGTTCAGCACTTCATCCTCTCCCTTACATACCATGACTGGGTCGACAACAAATCTTTCTAAGCCTGCTTCTTTTACTTTTTTCGCTGCCATTTCGATGTGGTCAACCGTTGCAAGCATCCCCGTTTTTGCTGCGTCGATGCCAACGGAAAGGGCTGTGTTTAATTGTGCCTCAAAGGCTTCATTGGATAAAGGGAATACAATATGGTGCCAACCGTTATTCGGATCCATTGTGGCAATCACTGAGATCGCGGTCATTCCATAAACCCCTAATTCCTGGAATGTTTTAATATCGGCCTGCAGGCCCGCACCGCCGCTTGTATCAGAACCAGCAATCGTCAACGCTTTATTCATAGACATCTATCTGTTCCTCCTAATTCCTAATAAACTGATTGAATTTCTAAAACAATATTCATTTTTGATTATATACCAATAATTTGAACTGAAACAATCTTCTGCATCCTTAAATTTCTTATTTTCCTATTAAAAATCACTTTGTTTCTATGTGATAGTTCCATTTAAAAGAGTTTACTACAGGCTGAAACGGAGGAGTCAGTGTCCCTATCTGCATATGCATCCAGTCGAAACAGTATTCAATCAACCTGGGAAAGTTTCGCTCTTCCTTGCAAGAATCTGTTCCTTCAGATTTTTCCTTTTGCTAAAAGCCCGGTGTGCTAGGTAGAGTGATGTAAGTTGCTGAGATTAACCTATTAAGGTATTACGATATAAAATGTATAATAGCAAAATTTAAGCTTTGTTACCAAGTGGTCAAGTGGATGAATAGGGATTCATATCTCATTTTCACTATTATTATATTGACTACATATATAATTCGTAAATTTAACATAATTAGGGAGAAGCCGCCTGCCTCTGCAAAGTAGGTGGGTGATGAATACCGCTCAGTTTGGGAGTGGCGTTTTTGCCAACTTAAAAACTGAACACAAAGATTTTTTGCCTTTTTCTTTTATCTATGATCTAATGAATATTAGATGGAGAAATAATATGATCTCAATGAATTAGAAAATAATAATCACTGGGGTATCCTAGCTATGTGATTATTTTGCTTTAGTGATCAAGTATTATAGAGATATACTTGACGGTGAAATTTCTGACTATCAAAAACAACAATTGGAGCTCTTGCTGAACCATATTTGATAACAATATGCGGAGCAGCAAACTATCTGTGCATAAAAGTGGGAATGGAGAAGGTGATTGAACGAACCGAAATTCATGCATGTGATCAGTGTAACGGTTATACTAAGACTATCTTCAGCATGAAATGAATGCAAGTCTAGACCTGAATGCTAAATCTGGATGGTATGGCATTGCCGCATAGAAAAAGATAAAGCAAACAGATGCCGCAGGGTATAAACTAAAGAGGTGTTTGGACGGTGAAAACAACCGGAATCATTCTCGCAGGGGGGAAATCAAGCAGGATGGGGACAAACAAAGCGCTGCTTGATCTCAATGGGAGAAGAGTAATTGCAGGTATTGCGGAAAGGCTGGGATATATTTCGGATGAGCTGTTGATTGTGACCAACCATTTTGCAGACTACGAGTTTTTACAGTTGCCAATGGTCGCGGATCACTATAAGGGAATGGGACCTCTTGCAGGGATTGAGGCAGGTCTGAGTATGTCCAAAACAGAGCGCAATCTGATTGTGGCCTGTGATATGCCGTTTATCTCCATTGAGCTTGGACGGTATCTTCTTTCCTGTCTCGAGAACAGCGAGGCGGCCTTACCTCAGATAGCTGGAAAGCAGCATCCGCTTTTTGCTGCCTATCGTAGGGAAGTACTGGATAAAGCCAGGATATCACTTGAGAAAAAAGACTTAAGGATTAAGAGTTTTCTGCTGAACCTTGATGTGACAATCATTACGGAGAAAGTATTGGAACGGATTGGATTGTCCAATGAAGAGGAGTATTTTTTTAATATGAATCGTCCGGAGCATTATCAAACAGCTATCCAATTTATCAAGGATAAAGACAACGGAAATTAATCTAAGCAGGATGTACGAACATCCGGAGCCGATTGATTTTCTAGGTTCATCAAGATTTTATAACCAGCGGAGGGTAAACCAATGAACTTTTTTGAAATATCCAGGGAGCCGATTAATACACAACAGGTCATTGATAAGGTCGTTCAGCGGGAAGCGGGGGCCATTACGACATTTATCGGAACAGTTAGGGAATTGACACACGGAAAAAAAACTCTTTACTTAATTTATGAGACATATGAGAAAATGGCGGTTAAACAGCTCGAACAGATTGGCCGCGAGATCGAGGAAAAATGGCCGGGAGCAAAGGTAGCGATCACACACCGAATCGGCCGTCTTGACATTACGGATATTGCGGTGGTTATTGCGGTGTCCACACCTCACCGTGCCGATGCGTATGAGGCAAACCGTTATGCGATAGAAAGAATTAAGGAAATCGTACCAATTTGGAAAAAAGAGCACTGGGAGGATGGAGAGGAATGGGTAGGAAACCAGCTGGAGACAGTGGCCTATCCTTCAGGAATGCCAGAGGAGGGCGATTTAAAATGAGCAAAATTTTGTTTTTTGCCCATCTGCGTGACGCGGTTGGACAAGACAGCGTGGAAATGGATGTAACAGGGAAATCTATTGCTGAACTGAAGCAATTGGTTTCAGAAACCTATAATCTGCAAAAACTAGATACGGTTATGGTGGCGATTAATGAAGAATTTGCGACAGACAAGGAAGTAATCAAGGAAGACGATACTATTGCCTTTATCCCTCCGGTGAGCGGGGGCTGATCATTGGTTACTCATTCATTCTTTATTCCATGCGTCTCCCGCAATGATCGGGACGGTGAAAAGGAAGTGTTTTCTTATGTCTGAACGATATTCTCGTCAGATTTTATTTACCCCTATTGGGAAAGAGGGTCAGGCAAAAATCCGCACAAAGCATTGTTTGATTATTGGGGCAGGAGCACTTGGCTCGGGTAATGCGGAAATGCTGACAAGGTCCGGAGTAGGGAAGCTTACGATTGTGGATCGCGATTATGTGGAGGAAAGTAACCTGCAGCGTCAGCAACTTTATACGGAACGCGATGCGGTGGACAAAATACCGAAGGCGGCCGCGGCAGAAAAGCGCTTATGCGAGATTAACTCCGAGGTGGAAATCATCTCAGTTATCGGAGATGCGAATCCGGAAAAACTGGAGGAGCTTGTTCCGGGTGTTGATTTAATGATCGATGCCACGGATAATTTCGAGACAAGAATGGCAATCAATGACATTTCACAAAAGTATAAAATTCCATGGTTATACGGAGCCTGTGTCGGGAGCTATGGCATGTGCTTTGCGATTATCCCCGGGAAGACACCGTGCTTAAACTGTCTTTTAAAAACGATTCCAATGCAGGGATTGACCTGTGATACGGCAGGTATCATTTCCCCAGCTGTTGGCATGGTAGTGGCACACCAGACGGCGGAGGCACTAAAAATTCTTGCTGAGGATTGGGAATCTGTACGACCGGCCTTTGTCAGCTTCGACTTATGGAGAAATCAATATTCCAGCATGAAGGTGTCAAAGGCAAAGGATGAGGGCTGTCTGTCGTGTGGGGCGCACCCAACCTTTCCATATTTGGAAGCGGAAAATTTGACGAAGTCAACGGTTCTTTGCGGTCGGAATACGGTGCAGGTTCGCCCGCCGAAACAGCTCGAGATTCCCCTGGATGATCTCGCCAAACAGCTTATCTCTGTTGGCTATACAGTAAAGGGGAACCCTTATTTGCTCTCCGTTGAGATAGGGGAAGAACGAGTTGTGATTTTCAAGGATGGGCGCGCGCTAATCCATGGTACGAAGGATCTGACCGCAGCCAAAGCCATGTACAATCGTATTTTAGGATAGGATATTCTGCCTGCCACACAAAAGGGGCTGTTCCATAGGGTGTCAGGCGTCCACAAAATCTATATCCGATGTAGATATATTGTGGTGCCTGACACCTTTGATTCGGTTGTTTATCTTTGCTGCCCGAGTAGCTCAATCATAACGATGACTTCTCCGCATTTTGCAGAACATACAATGGCATCCTCAAGGCGCGATTTCATTGATTCCGTTCGATAAATACCTTCACGGATCAAGGCGTAGGCCGGAAGCTTGTCTAATGGAAGATGAGGAACTAATTTTCGGACTTCCTCCGCACTCATTTCATAAGTTGCTACGATATGCGGATATCGCATCATGGCTCGGACTTCTTCCTGAAACAATCCGCTATCTTTTTTGGGATCCTCAGCGATGACGACAATTCCATATTGATCCGTCTGCGAAATCCGGCTGGATTGAAACCACTCTTTGAAAATGTTTCTCATTATACTCCCCTCTCTTCCTTTGGATGGATGATGCTCACTCTTAAGGGTAATGACAGATCCACCGCTACTGCCCCCTGATCATTTTAAATAAACTGGTCTAAATATTTTTTAGAGTCGAATATTGCTGCTTGGTATTTAAGTTTTTCAATATAAGCATGTTTTGTTCCTATAATACTTCTATCATTATATACATCATACAATTTTTCGATAATAAAATGTAGAATATTTTACAAATTCCGAAAAATGTCCCATTAAAAATCCCTTAGTCCTTAATTTTGCTGTTTAAATAGGGAAGGACAGTTCTCCCCATTCAGGTGAATGTAAAAAAGCATCTCCAAGTTAAGGGCACTGCAACATGATGCATATTATATCGAAAGGATTCGACAAAAGGTGAGACGCATCAGTGCTTCAGCCGTTTTTTAAAAAATTGTTTCACGTGAAACATGACGGAAAAGAGTTGTTTATGAGTGAAAACAACTTTGTTTGTCGATATCTGGTTTCTCCTGCTGTATTTCACTTCGGAACTCATGGTAAAATAAAGGAGTATGTAAAAGAAAAAACGTTATGAACGGGGGTCATTATGGATATCTCGGTAAATAAGCTCCTGGATAAAATTAGTGCGGAGTTGGCTGAGGCGAAAAGGGCTGGTTCCACGGCGAAAATCCGGGAAAGAGCACAGGTCATTAGGGCTCTTTGCGAACTGATTCTTGATGAATCGAGCACAGAGAAAAAGGCTGAATCTGCCAATGCCGTTCAGTCAATCCGTCAGATCCAGCCTATCATCTCACACCCAACTACGCAAATGATGCCGCAGCAGGAACGAAAAGTCATGGATGATGAGGCAAACGGCGAGTCCATTTTTGATTTTTAAGGAGTTATGGACGAGTTTTTAAAGTAAAAGATAGATAGAAGGAAAAGGGGAGGAACTATGAAGGGGTTTATTATTTTAGGCGCTGTTAATGCCATGCTTTCAGTTGCTTTAGGCGCATTTGGCGCACATATTCTTGAAGGCAGACTTGAGGCGTACTACATCGATGTTTGGGGAAAAGCGGTTACATATCAAATGCTTCATTCTGTCGGTTTGCTGGTTGCAGGGATCCTACAGGGGAAACTGCCGCACAGTAGCCTGCTGAAATGGTCCGGATGGATAATGTTTCTTGGAATTGTGCTGTTTTCCGGAAGCCTGTATCTATTAGCTGTCACAAAAATCAGTATTTTAGGTGCTATTACGCCATTTGGCGGCGTATCATTTGTGATTTCCTGGCTATTAATGGCGATCGCCGCAAAGAAATATTTATAAGTGAGTTTATTTTTTTGAAAGCCTAAAAAAGAGTCTGCCTTAACGCAGACTCTTTCTCTAGAAACTCCTGTGAATCTTCGCTGATTTTATCC
>NZ_CAMLDX010000115.1 GCF_946478885.1 uncultured Bacillus sp.
GCCAGTTTTAAGCGTCCTTTTTAGAAAAGGACGCTTAAATTTTTGCAGTATATTTCTCTGACACCTTCGTAACACCAACCAATGACCAGTCTTTGGAACCAGGCCAATGAATTCCTCATGAAACATATCTTCATCAACATCTATCAATGGAACCGTAAATTCGTTTAGGAGTTCTTCTAAATACAGTGATCTATCATTCTCCTCATATGCCTCCGTCACAGTTTTTCAGATGCCGATGTATAGTGCAAATGACAGCAAATGGATAGGAGTGGTTAAAATGAGAGGAAAATGTAAACATTGCAAAGGAAAATTAGATGATATTTATCGAATTAATGGAGATGGTGATAGATTCTGCGATGATGACTGCTACGAAGAATATATGGCAGAACATGAAGATGCACCGGATGATAGCTGCCATCCATACATGGATGACTATGAGGATATTCGCTCTGAATATATTCGGTTTTTAGAGTGGGAAAGGTTTGATTTGGATGGGTTATATCACAATATAGATGAAAATCGGTTGGATGAAGTGAAAAAACTGATTGATACGATAGACTCGATCCAATGGCAATATTGTTCGTATTACCATGCAAGAGGCGATGACGGTATTTTTGCCTGGGAGATTTATCTGTTCTATTTAAAAATGGAAGAGTTGAAGGATAGGTTGCGGAAGTGGAAACCCATTCGGGAGTATGAATATCATATGACTATTAAACTTGATTCTGATGAAGATTTTATGAAAAACTGGTGGCAGCTTTCTAAATATTTGCGGTCACAACGATGGAATAAACTTTATCGAATATTAAGAACCAGGGTATTTTCAGAAGAGGAAATGTTTTTCTCATTTAGTGACAAAGTAGATCTCGATGAAGCGATAGGCGAGATTCACAAAAGATTTAAAGAAAACAACATTATCATTCATGTAGATGTAATCGATTATTGTGATGGAGGCTGCGGCACAATGAAGGTGCTGTCGGAAAAAGTACGCAAAAGGAAAAGAGGCTGGTTTTTTTGTAAAAATTGCAGAAAAAGAAAAGATCCGAAAGAACTGATAGTAGAGGATGAGTAGAAAAAACAAAGGGTCGGTTCTTGCGTTTCCCTAAATACTCCCAATTGGAGTGCGTATGTGGAGTCTGGGATTTCAGGTGCTTATAGAGCACGTGAAGCTTTGCTTCACTCAGTGGTGGGATGAGTTTGCAGGGGAAAGATATGGTGGTGTTTTCTTTTTTCCCCTGAAACGTTTATCAATATTATACAATGAAGGGGATTGAGAGAAATCAACTCGTTTGTGTGACACTTTTTCATTTGTATGCAAATAAAGAAGCACTCACCATCCAATAAAGTGTCTGTTTATTCCCCATCCCAATGATAAATGAGCTGCACAACACCAGAGGAGAACGTCCTCGTATGATACAATTTTAAATTCACTCTTTGTTTTATATCAATAAACAACGGTTTTCCTTCTCCTAATATAACGGGATGAACAGATAATCGTAATTCATCAACAAGGCCTAAATGCATAAAAGTAGTAATCAGACTTGCCCCGCCATATAGCCAGATGTCTTTCCCAGGCTGATTCTTTAGTTTTATTACTTCTTTATAAATAGGTTCATTGATGAAATTTACTTGAGAATCAGTCCCTTTTTGTGTTTTGGAAAAGACATATTTCTTCTTACTATGAACTAACTCCCAAATTTCTCTTTCAGATTCATCAGCAGTTTCCGGCTTGAATTGTCCCCATAAATCGTAGCTTTTTCTTCCATATAATATTGTATCAATTTGGTTTAGGAAATTGGTAAACTCCATTTCAGCGTCCATGATGCACCAATCAACTTCGCCATTTTTCCCTTCAATAAAGCCGTCTAGTGTTACGGCCAAATCTAAAATAATTCTTCTCTGGTTTACGGTATTTACCATTGCTTGCCTCCATTTATCAATCAGATGTTGTTTATTCCCCAGCTACATGCTTTAACAGGATGCTTAACGCTTTTATTACTTTGGTAAATGAGCCGATTATTTCTGCTTCTTGTTTTGATTATATCAAGAGTCGGATAGATATCAATTGTCAACACTATCTTGAATCGGGCCTTATATTTAGGAAGCCGCCACAAATCAATTTGCAAATTATGGTATTATAGAACTATAACAGTTTACAAAAGGAATTACTCTCTGATAACGAAAAGAGGGCTCACAATGGTGAAGCAAGGAATTTACGAACAAATCATCAATGAGAAACTAAAGCATGAGCTAGCAAGCCTAGATTATTCATTCGATATTGGCAAAGAGCCACTAGACGTGGAGGAAGCGCGGAAGATGCTGTCCTCTTACATCTCAGCTGTAACAAGAAGAGCGCTGAATTTTGTCCGTGAAAATGAAAGTGATGACAAAGTGGCGCTGCTGCAGCAAATACAGACCTGCAATTCGATTATTTCGATATTAAGTCAGGAATTGCAGGAAGAAGAATTTGATTCTCTGAAAATAGCGGAAGAGGGAGAAGTACTAACTTACATATACTCGAAAATCAATTCGGTCAAAAGCATCGCGAAAGAAGAAGTCATTCGTCCCGTAACCCCAATGTCTGAAAGCTCTCTTTTCACCGGTTCAAGCTTTGAACCAAACATGCTGGGGGAGCTGAAAAAAGAAATCCTTACAGCTGATACGATTGATATGCTCGTTTCTTTTATCAAATGGAGCGGATTGCGCTGCATGATCGAGGAATTAGCTGCTTTCACAAATCACGGCGGCAAAATCAGGGTCATTACCACTTCTTATATGGAAGCAACTGACTATAAGGCGATCGACGTATTAAGCAAACTCCCGAATACAGAAATCAAAATTTCATACGATGTGGAAAGAACCCGGCTTCATGCTAAGGCTTATTTATTCAAAAGAGATACTGGATTCAGTACGGCCTACATCGGTTCATCCAATTTATCGAATCCGGCGTTAACCTCGGGCCTGGAATGGAATATCAAGGTGACGGAAAAGGATTCCTTTGATATTTTGAAAAAATTTGAAGCAACCTTTGAAAGCTATTGGAATGATCGCGAATTTTTAATCTTCGACCATGAAAAGGCTGAGGACCGAAACCGGCTAAAGTTCGCTTTATCGAAAAAAACACCTGAAGACGAAAGAGGATATAACTTCTTGTTTGATATTCAGCCTTATTATTATCAAAAAGAAATCCTAGAAAAGCTACAGGTGGAAAGAGAAGTTTTTGGCCGGACAAAAAATTTATTAGTTGCGGCAACGGGTGTTGGAAAGACAGTTATCTCTGCATTTGATTATAAACGCTACCACCAGCAGCATAAAGATTCTGCTAAGCTCTTATTTGTCGCGCATCGAGAAGAGATTCTGAAACAAAGCCTGGACACCTTCCGCGTCATTTTAAAGGATGCCAATTTTGGTGATATGCTTGTTGGCCAGAATCTGCCGGCATCACTGGAGTATTTATTTGTCAGTATCCAAAGCTTTAACAGCAAAAAATTGTATGATCAAATCACTTCCGATTTCTATGATTTTATCATCGTCGATGAATTCCATCATGCAGCAGCAGAATCTTATCAAAGGCTGCTAGCTCACTTCCAACCAGCTATCCTTGTCGGCTTGACGGCAACTCCTGAACGGATGGACGGCAAGGATATTTTAGATTATTTTGATGGAAAAATTGCATTGGAAATGAGATTAACTGAAGCAATCAATCAAAAGCTGCTTAGTCCATTTCAATACTTTTGCGTCACCGATACAGTTGATTTGTCCAAGCTCAAATGGAGTCGTAGGGGCTATGATGCTAGAGAACTAGAAAATGTCTATACGTCCAACTCAATTCGGACCAATCAGGTAATTAAGAGCATTTATAAATATGTCACGGACATCCAGCAAGTAAAGGGACTGGGATTCTGCGTTTCCATTGAGCATGCCAAGTATATGGCTGATTATTTTAATAAAGCCGACATCCCTTCAGTGGCGCTGTATGGGAATGTTGAAGCAAAGGTGAGACGTGAAGCACAAGAAAAACTCGTTCGTGGAGAGCTAAGATTTATCTTTGTTGTGGACCTATATAATGAAGGGATCGATATTCCAGCAGTCAACACGATTCTATTTTTACGCCCAACAGAAAGCTTAACCGTTTTCCTACAGCAGCTCGGGAGGGGCTTGCGCTTAGCAGATGGAAAAGAATGCTTAACGGTATTAGACTTTGTGGGACAAGCACATAAGAGTTATAACTTCGAAGAAAAATTTCGTGCTCTGCTGGGAAAAACAAAGCATTCCGTCCGCCACTATGTGGAACATGGATTTTTCAATCTACCGAAGGGCTCCTTTATCCAACTTGAGAAACTAGCCAAGGAATACATTCTCCGCAATATTAAAGGAGCAGCACATACGCGAGCCAATCTAGTAAATCAATTGAAATACTTTGTGCAAGATTCCGGGCAAAAATTAACCTTAAGTAATTTCTTATCCTATCATCATTTATCACTATACGATTTTTATGGTAAAAATGGAGACCGAACCTTAAGCCGAATGCTGATTGATGCAGGAGTCCTAGAGGATTTCCACAGTGAAGATGAAAAATGGTTTGCAAAAAGATTGCCTAGTCTATTTCATTTAAATTCACCAGCCCTGCTTCGTTTTCTTCTCTCCTATCTAAATGATGGAAAAGTACAGAGTGAAGAAGAGAAAATCATGTTGGCGGTGTTTTACTATTCCTTTTATCAGAATCATCCGGAAAAAGAAGGCTTTGCCTCGATTGATGAAGGGCTGAATAGAATATTATCAATCAATCCATTCCGCCAAGAAATCCTAGCCATTTTACAGTGGAATTATGAATCGCTAGAAACGATGGAATTGGACCATGATTTCAACTTCGTGTGTCCGCTGCGGGTGCATAGCAATTACACAACAGCCCAGGTATTAGCAAGTCTTGATTATTTCAATGAATCCAGCAGCCCCACCTTTAGGGAAGGGGTGAAATATTTTAAGGATAAAAACCTGGATATTTTCTTTATCACCTTAAATAAGTCAGAAAAGGATTTCTCACCCTCGACACTATATGATGACTATGCTATCAATGAAAGATTATTTCACTGGCAAACCCAAAGCCGGGTAGCAGAAAAAAGTGAAACGGCTCAGCGGTATATCCATCATCGGGAGAGAAATCACCAAATAGCTTTATTCGTGCGTGAATACAAGAAGGAAAATGGTTATACGGCTCCGTTTGTCTTTTTAGGGACAGCCGATCATGTGAGTCATTCTGGAAATAAGCCGATGAGTTTTGTATGGAGATTAAGGGAGGAAATGCCGGCTTATTTGGTGCCGCGGGCTAATAAGGGGATTATTTAATGGCTGGTATATGTAGAAAGGAAGAAACAATCAATTCTAAAGCACTAACTTAAATCAAGTAAGGGGAAAACAATGACGAACAGCAGAAAACTAATAATAGATCCAAATTACAAGCCCTTTCCTGTAAATGAAGGTGATGAAATTTTTCGCAATGGATATTTTCATTTTAATATTTCAAAGATATTGGAGCTAATTCAAGCCGGAGAGCTTGTAGTAGAAACGGAGCGGATTGATGTTAAAAAATGGTTTGAGAATCATTTCCAAAGACGTATTAATGAAGAACATCTACCAACAGTAGATATAACAAATTCGGTTGTTCAAGCAGAAATACGACCAGGTATGTACGAAATCATTGACGGAAATCATCGAATAGAAAAGGCCAGGCGTGAAGGTGTAGAATGGGTACCATCTTATAAACTGAAGGGAGAACAGCTAGTTCCATTCTTCAGAGATGCTGACCGTTATAATGCTTTTGTTAATTATTGGAATTCAAAATTAAGATAAAATAGTAATTGAAGAATTAATAGAGTACTTTGGGGGCGGTTAATATAATGCATGAACAACTGTTGGTATCATTAGCCAAAAGCACCGAGCACATTCAGACATTAAGCAGTAAAAGAGACAATTGGATTAAAGCTGTTGAGGACGGTATCCAAATTGAAACTGAAGCTTCAAGAAAAATACTCACTAATTTTTTAATGATAATATTAAAGAATAACGGGAATGAGGAGGTTGTCCTAAAGTGCCAATACATAACAAACTAGTCCGGGACAAAATACCACAAATAATAAAAAAATCAGGCAAAACACCGATTATCGAAACACTAGATCAAGAAAATTACATAACCGAACTCCGAAAAAAATCTAAAGAAGAACTGCAAGAATACTTATCCGCAAAAACAAATGAAGAAGCCATTGAGGAACTGGCGGACCTGCTCGAAATCATCCACTCTCTCGCTGAGATTCACGACTCATCTATTGATGAAGTCGAAAGGATTCGTGTAAAGAAAGCTGAGGAAAGAGGCGGTTTCAAGGATAAAGTATTCTTAATCGAGGTTCAAGATGACTAAGATTCAGTTGATTACTTCACGATTAATTGACCATCTTATTACAGAAATAGACCGTGCGAGCAGCATTTACATACTGACCTCTTTTGCGATGAAATCCGGTGTTGACGTAATTGGGGATGCACTAAAGAGATCAGCGGTGCGTGGGACAGAGATTAAGATTTGTACAGGAGATTATCTTTTTGTGACCCAGCCGGAAGCATTGCAGGAATTAATTAATCTTCATAGAGACATTGAAGTCCGGTTATGGAAAAGCAATGGGGCATCATTTCATCCTAAGGCTTATATCTTTCAATACAAAGATAACGGCACGCTGATTGTTGGTTCCTCCAATCTCTCACGTTCTGCCATGACTTCCGGAATCGAATGGAATCTTTCGATGGAAAAAGAGAGTGGCCCAGAAGCCTATGACCTAGCAATCACAACATATATAGAGGATATTTTTCACAGCGACCAGACAGTAAAAGTTAATGAGGAAACTATCAAGAGTTATCGGGATAATCATGAAAAATACCATCAAAAGAATCCCAATTTAGTCTCGACATGGACAAAGCAGGAAGAAATAGAATTGACGCTGCCGGTTGAGCGTGGTAATGATGCTGAGATAATTAAAGAACCTGATGCACTATATGGAGGAATAAAGCCGCGATTTGCGCAGCCGGAGGCATTAGAGCAACTGGAGACGACACATGAGGAAGGCTATAAAAGTGCTTTGGTTGTGATGGCCACCGGGTTAGGAAAAACCTATTTAGCAGGATTCTTTGCCAAAAGGTTTAAACGAACACTCTTTATTGCTCATCGTGAGGAAATCCTGTTGCAAGCGCAGCGCTCATTTAAGCAGATTATGCCGGAGCGGACTTTCGGTATCTACAATGGAAAAGTGAAGGAAGCAGGAGCAGAAAGTATATTTGCCTCTATTTTTACATTAAGCATGAAGCAGCATTTAGAAGTATTCAGACCGGATGAGTTCGACTTAATCATTATCGATGAATTTCACCATGCAGCAGCTGCTACATATCAGCGTGTACTGGAATATTTCAAATCTAAGTTCCTGCTTGGTATTACGGCAACACCTGACCGAAATGATAATAAAGATGTGTATGCAATTTGTGAGGGAAATGTTGCTTACCGAATAGACTTTTTGGAAGCGATTCAACGGCAATGGCTTGCACCTTTTAAATATATTGGCGTCTTTGATGAAACAGATTACTCGCAATTAACCTGGCTAGGAACACGATATGCCGAGGAGGATTTACTCAAGGTTCAATTGCGTGAAGAGATGGCAGCTAACATTTTGCAGGCCTGGAAAGAATATAAGCAGACACGTACGCTCGTATTTTGTTCTTCCATTCGTCAGGCAGTGTTTTTATCGAATTACTTTAATGAACATGGGTATAAAACTGTATGCTTACATTCCAAGCAAGTTGATATCAACCGGACAAAAGTGATTATTATGCTGGATAAAGGTGAAGTTGATGCAATCTTTACAATTGACCTTTTCAACGAGGGAGTCGACATCCCTTCTGTTGATACACTGCTGTTCGTCCGGCCAACAGAATCCTTAACCGTGTTTACCCAGCAAGTCGGCCGCGGACTTCGTCTTCATGAGAAAAAAGAAGCCTGTGTGATCATTGATTTGATTGGGAATTATCGTAATGCTGATATTAAACTGAGCGTTTTTGATACTCAGCCTGTAGATAAAAAGAAAAATAAGAGCATTGAACCGACAGTGCCCGCACTTTGTTCCTTTAATTTAGATATGCGGGTTATTAACCTTTTGGAGGAAATGGTACGGAAAAAACACCCGCGTAAACAGAAGCTTTATGATGATTATTTTTCATTGAAGCAGGACTTGGGCAGAAGACCTACATATCTCGAACTGCATTTAATGGGCGGTTCGGATTCTGCTTTTTACAAACAGGAATATAAATCATATGTTGGATTTCTTTTATTAGCTGGAGAACTTTCTGAACGGGAACAGGAGGTTTTTAGTCATTATGAGTCCTGGATTGTGGAAGCAGAAAAAACAGGAATGACCAAAAGCTATAAAATGGTTGTTTTAAAGGTAATGCTTGACCGAGGTGTAGACAATTGGTTTCTGCCTATTACCCCGAATGAAGCGGTGCTAGGCTTTCATCAATATCTTACTGAAGAAGAATACCGTAAACGAATCGATTTATCGGATAAATCTGGTAAAGAATTATGGGAATATAATGAGAATAAAGTCAGCAGCTTGATTTCCCGAATGCCGATGAACAAATGGAGTAGCAGTTCTAAAGGGTTAATTACATTTGAAAATGATGTATTTCAAATTCATATTAATGTTTTAGAGGAAGATAAGGGAATTTTGTACCAATGGACAAAAGAAATTTGGAATATCGTCTGCATCATTATTTTGAACGGAAAGAAAAGCGCAATAAAACTATATAATTGAGGTAATTATGATGTCATGTGTATTTTGTGAAGTGAGTAATAAAGTTTTGGAAAACGCTCTTGCTATGGCGTTTTATGACAAATACCCGGTAAACAAAGGCCACCTCCTCATCATCCCGAAACGGCATGTTGAGCAGTTCTTTGATTTAACTGAGCAGGAAAGAAGGGCCATTGACGAATTGTTGTTTGAGGGGAAAAGGTTACTGGATGAAAAATATCAACCAGATGGCTACAATATCGGTGTTAAT
Source organism: uncultured Bacillus sp. (assembly GCF_946478885.1). Next base: position 9,094 of record NZ_CAMLDX010000115.1, read on the forward strand.
TGCGGAGAAGCAGCCGGGCAAACGATCTTTCATGTTCATGTGCATTTGATTCCGAGATTCAAAGGTGACATGGATGACCCGCGAGGCGGTGTGCGTGGGGTTATTCCGGCGAAACGAATATATTAGGGGATAATATTCTTATTACAACGTCGAGAAAACTAAAATTAGGAACGGAAACATTTATTTGGAGAATAATTTTTAGAGCATTTCGTTGTTTTAAGGAATCTGTGAATAAAACAAAACAAATATATATAAAACCCAGAGATTCGTTTAGTTAGTGACGGTGTTTGTCAATATAGTTGTCGCATTTAGTTACTTTAGTATTTTAATAGATCGTCATCCATTCCCAAGTTCAGTCAAGGCTA
>NZ_CAMLDX010000116.1 GCF_946478885.1 uncultured Bacillus sp.
CCACGTTTTTCCAGCATTTCTATTAAATCACGAAAACTGAGGCTATACCGTAGGCACCATCTAACGGTTAATTAAATCATCTCATGTTGATAATGTTTCCACTTGAATAGACTTTGCTTTTTCATATTAATTATGTCCCTTTTGAGTACTAATCAGTATGTTCAAGTTTACGAGACTAATTGCAGATATTTTGAAGTTTTTGTACCAGAGCTCCCGCATTTATGCCTGTTAAGGTTTTGTGAAATTTATTGTTTAGGAATCATTTTTTCGATATTCTAATTTAAATAGAGTAATAAACTTAACAAGTCTACCCCAAACCTATTAATCTCATCATTTCCTCACACACTTCTCTCTGCCCAATCTTCAGAAATTGAATCATTAGTTGATATCATGAGGAGGAAATCGCATATGAAAATTACTCGCCATACCTGTCCTAGAGATTGCTTTGATGCCTGCAGTATTTTAGCCCATGTGGATGACCATGGCCGTTTAGTTAAAGTATCCGGTGATTTGAAACAGGATTACACCAACGGAAAACTATGCTGTAAAGGATATGCCTTTACTCAGTATGTGTATCATGCGGATCGGATTCAACATCCTATGAAACAAACTTCTCGCTTTTCCGGAAACTGGGAGAAAATTTCTTGGGAGGAAGCAATTGACACGATCTGTCAACAGATTTTATCTATAAAGGATAAATACCAAAGTTATCTGCCGATCGCTTATATGAAAGGTGGAGGCAATTATGGTTTATTGGCAGAGGCCACAAGGGGTCTGTTTACTTCGTTAGGGTCTGTTTCCATTGTCAATGCTGCAGGCGCTTTATGTTTAGCGGCTGGTTGGGATGCCCAGCTTCTTGATTTTGGAAAATTTATTTCCCCACAGTCAAAGGAAATGGAAATGGCTAAAACGATTATTCTCTGGGGAACGAATCCGGTGGAAACAGCTGTTCATCAAATCTCCTTAATTGAAAGAGTGAGAGCCTGTGGAGGAAGGATCGTGCTTATTGATATTTATCCGTCAAAAACAAGAATCATTGCGGATAAATATATCCAAGTAAGACCAGGCGGTGACGGAGCTCTAGCTTTAGCCATTTTAAAACAGCTTTTGTCTACGAAAAAAATCGATATTGATACCGTGAACCAATATTCTGGGTGGCAGGAGTTTTCAAACTGGTTGCTAAATAATGATACTTCCAGGTTTCATGACATAAGTGGAGTACCTGCTCAAATAGTAGAATATCTAGCTGATTTGATTGGAAACCAGAAGCCGGTGTCATTTTGGTTGGGGCCGGGAATACAGCGTTACAGCAATGGCGGGCAGAATATCAGAAATATTCATGCCTTAGTGGTTGCAAGCGGAAATGTTGGTGTTTCTGGTGGAGGTATTTATTTTCCTCATACAGATCATTGGAAATTCAATTACAAATTTGATTCGTATGCCAATCATCCTTATGAAGAGAACCGTTTTTTAGGCGTGAACGATTTGGCAGGAAATCTGGTAAGTTGCCAAAATCCTCCGGTTAAGTTCTTATGGGTAACATCGTGCAATCCGTTTGCCAGAAGCACAAATATTAAACAACTGCGTTCTCAAAGTAAAGAACTCGATTTCATTGTCACGGTAGATCATTTTTTAACAGATACCGCACAAGCTAGCGACTTGGTTCTGCCAGCGACGACTCTTTTTGAAACATGGGATGTTGTCGCCAGTTACTGGCACAACTGGGTAGGAATAAATCAGCCTGCGATCGACCCGGTAGGTGAATGTTGTTCAGAGCTGAAAATAGCCTCTTTACTAAGTAAGAAATTAAATGAACTAAGACCCAATGTGACTTCTTTTCCTTTTAACATTGATGAGGAAAAGTGGTTATCTGAGGAGCTTTCTCCTTGTATCTGTAAAAAATTAGAAATTGATAGTTATCTTGACTTATTAGAGAGACCTCGTCCTTTAAAAATAAATGAAAAAAAGGAAATCCAATACAGCTTTCAAAATCCAAAGGCGATGGAGCAAGGGTGCCCGGAAATGCCAATCTTAGTTGCACCTAAAAAGCCGCCAAAGTCTTATCCATATCGATTATTGCTGTTGCATCGACTGGAAACACTGAATTCTCAGTTAACAAATATGGAATGGCTGGAAACTGATCAGCCGGAACAAGTGCTTTGGATTAGCCCAAACACAGCGCGGAAAAAAGGAATCACCAATGGGCAGAAGCTTATTGTCTATAATGGAACTGGTGAAGTTCAGTTACTGGCTCGAATAAAGCCTTCTTTACAAGAGGATACCGTGATTTGTTACAGTTTATTCGACCTTAAAGGGGAAACAATCAATGTGCTAACGGGCAAACAGGAAACGGATTTGGGAAGGCTAAAATTTAAATATCCTGGGGTAGCGTACCATGATACATTTGTCAATATTAGCCGGCTGTAAGAAATGAGGTGTATGAAGTTGAATCAGTGGCGATTTTTATTCGATGTGTCGTTGTGTATAGGCTGCCGGTCTTGCGAAATTGCCTGCCGTAATGAATTTTCACAAGAAGGCGGGGATAAGTGGAGATCGATTAAAGAAGTTGAATTGCCAAATGGTTTTTATTATTTATCTCAAAGCTGCAATCATTGTGAGAATCCTGAGTGTTTACGAGTTTGCCCGGAAAAATCTTACAGAAAACGAAGAGATGGCATCGTGATGCATGATGCCAAGCGCTGCAAAGCTTGTGGAAAGTGTGTACGGGCTTGTCCGTTTAAAGCACCTCAATTTTCATATGCCCACAACCGCGTGGACAAATGTAATTTATGCTACCATCGGTTGGATCAAGGTTTGTTTCCAGCTTGTGTGGAAGCTTGTATGAGTCGCGCTTTAAAGCTTTTACACAAAGATCTTGAAGACCCGGAGGAGAGTGTTATCCGGATACCAGGGTGTGGCAATGCTTTATTTACGAAGCCATCGACAAGATTTGTGCTGAAAAATGACAGGCTTGGCATAAAAAACTTAAAAGGTGATTGTTATGACTAAGGAACTTTCAACATTTGCAAATGAAATTGCTTATGCTCAGGCAGATGGCATGGGCATTCAACGAATAGGTCGATTGTTAATGGGGAAATTAGGAAAAAGAGTCGTGATCACGGATTCTTATGGAAACGTTTTAAGCTTTCATTCCCCTAAACATCAAGATTTACAAACAGAGGAGAAGCTAACCTTGCCAAGCACTATTCGCCAGTATATGGAAATTCCTATCAAAGGGATTACGGTGATAGGGGATAAAAGAGAGGACATTCTCATTTGGCCGATTCACAAAGAGGGAGTAATGGGATATTTAGTTGTATTGGCCCATGAAATTCAAGATATGGGCGCAAAGTATGTAGCGATCGCATCAAGAGCATTAATGATTGAGATGGTTCGGAAACAGGAAATATACGAAAGTATTCAGAAGTATAAGGATGACTTTATCCGTGATATTCTTTTCAATAATTATGACGGTTTTGATACAGCATTTCGATCTGGAAAAATGTGGGGTTGGAATTTTTCCGTCCCGTATATTGTCATGTTGATGGACATAAACACAAGAGAAATTGATATTGATCAAATAAGACCGATCGTCGAAAAACAATTATTGTCCATCAGCCCCCAGTGTATTATCGGTAAAATTGGAAACTCCCTTGTCATTTTATACCCTGTAACTGAACAAAAACAAACTACATGGAAAAGTGGCATCCAGAAGTTATATAAGCAGGCAATGGAGCAACTTCATGAGATCTCTTTTTCTCTAGGGGTTGGTAAATATTACGAAGATACCAATATGCTGTACCGAAGCTATCAACAGGCAAAAATTGCTTTGGAGCTTGGAGAATTATCAAAACTGCTGGGCGTAGCTTTTTTTGAAGAATTAGGGGCAGTCCGCTTATTTTACAATCAAAGTGAGCAGGAATTAGAGGAATTTATTGATGAAGTATTAGGACCTATCATCAAATATGATGCGGAAAAGGATAACGACTTGCTGCAAACGTTGTGGGAGTATTTTCGGGCTGATACGAATATTACGGTTGCTACGCAAAATCTATTTATTCATAGTAATACCCTTCGATATCGATTGAAAAAAATTGAAGAATTACTGAGCAAAAGTCTTGATGATATTGAAACCAAATTTAATATATACAGTGCCCTGAAAGTAGCTGCAATTTTAGGAAAGCTCTAATCAAGCCTTCCATTTTGAAGTGGATTGTTTCAGGTGAATAATTTGTGAAGTCTCCAAAAAAGCAACATCTTTTTTGGAGAAGAATGATTTCGATTTCATATACTTGTAATGAATTTTTATTTTTTTAAAGGCTTAGTCATTTCGTTTGTATGTTGATTACAAACGGATGGCTTTTTTTTTGGTCTTATTTCCAAATGAATAATGGGAAGTCCTGACGTAACATAAAAGTAGGCAATAAAGGTTAAGAATTTCACATTAAAAAACTTTTCGAAAGGAGTTGAAAGAATGGAGTCTCCTAATGCAATTCTTTTATTAGAGGAAAGATTATACGCTTACGATTTGCTAAGAAAAACTTTTTTAGAGGAACCGGTAAAAGATTTTTGCCAACTGCTTCTTGATTACGATGTCATTCGGTCCTTTCCTTTTTCCAATGAAAGTCAACGGATTAAAAAAGGAGTTGATCAAGTTCAAAGGTATCTTGAAAGTAACCAGCTAAGTGAGGAAGAAACTTACCAAGATTTGCACTGGGATTATACCCGTTTATTTATTGGTCCTAGGTCGCTGCCATCCCCGCCATGGGAATCTGCTTATTTAAATAAGGAGCGCCTATTATTTCAAAAAGAAACGTTAGAAGTGCGGAAATTTTATTTAAAGTATGACTTTCTCCCAAAATACTTTGGAACCGAAGCAGATGATCATGTTGGTCTTGAGCTGGATTTTATGTACCGGTTATGTCAGGAATCAATCTTAACATATCAAAGTAACGATACGAATCATTACTTTATTACCATTCAAGATCAAATGGCATTCTTAGAAAGGCATCTTGCCAGCTGGATTCCTCGTTTCAGCCAGGATGTCTATCATCATGCAGAAACTGATTTTTATAAAGGAATGACCAGCATCCTTAAAGGATTTATCGAACTAGATGGTTTGGCTTTGAAAGAGCTGAACGGAACACTAGTAAAAAGTTATTGTTGAGGTGATGAGAAATGAACCTTATTGAAAAAGCAACGAACTATGTCTTGAGTAGAAGAAAATTCATTGGCTGGTCCGCTGCTATAACCGCCACTACTGCTGGTATTGCTGGTAATGGCTTAAAGAAAGTAAAGGCAGAAGAAAGCAAAAAAATGAAGGAGAAAGAAGGGGAATGGATCACAGCCGCCTGTTGGCACAATTGCGGGGGCAGATGCTTAAATAAAGTGTTGGTCGCCGACGGAGTGGTGATCAGACAAAAAACGGATGACACCCATCCAGACAGTCCGGATTATCCGCAGCAAAGAGGCTGTCAAAGAGGCCGTTCACAGCGGAAGCAGGTGTTTGGTACGGATCGTCTGAAATATCCGATGAAGAGAAAGAACTGGTCGCCCGGCGGAGGGAAAAAAGAGCTACGCGGAAAAGATCAGTGGGTAAGAATTTCTTGGGAAGAAGCGCTTGATATCGTTGCAAATGAAACCAAACGAATTAAGGAAGCTTACGGAAATAAAGCAATTTTAAGCACGACCGGAAATACTCAATTAAATTTAACCGACTATTATTGCGGAAGGGCTCTAAGCCTTTACGGTGGTTGGGCCGCAACATGGGGAACTACCTCTTGGGGAGCACTGCCAATGCCTTGTACTTATATGCAGGAATATATCGGCGGCGTACAGGACAGGCAAAATGTCCAAAAATCAAAACTAATTATCTTATGGGGGGCCAACCCAATATGGAGCAGTGGCGGAAGTCCAACCTATAAGTATTTACAAGCGAAAAAGGCAGGCGCCAAAATCATTCAAGTTGATCCATACTATAATCCTTCTGCGAGTGTATTGGCTGATGAATGGATCCCTGTCCGGCCAAGTACGGATGCGGCTCTTTTAATTGGTATGGCCTATCACATGATTACGAATAATCTCTATGACAAGGAGTTTCTTGATACATTCACAGTTGGGTTTGATGCTGATCATATGCCTGAAGGGGTAGATCCAAAGGGGAATTTTAAAGACTATGTGCTGGGGACGTATGATGGAATTCCGAAAACTCCGGAATGGGCATCCAAAATTTGCAGTACGGATCCAGATGTGATTAAGAAATTTGCTCAAGAATGCGCTACAACGAAGCCAGCTGCCTTTATCAGTTCCTATGCGCCAGCGAGAACATATAATGGGGAGCAGTTTGTCCAAGCTTTCTTTACAGTCGGATGGATGACAGGAAATGTAGGCAAGCCGGGGGCTATGGTTGGTATTAGTGCAAAAGAAAGAGCCGGCGATACCGGACCGCTTGATCCGCCATTAGTAAAAGCCGGTGATACGGGAGTTTCACTGATTTCTAATCCTTTATTTGACTATGGTTTCCCTGGACCGTCTCCGGAAGCAACTGATTGGCATGGTTTCGTCTGGGATGAAGTTTGGGATGCCGTGGTGACAGGAGAATTTACAGCAAGTGTCCGCGGCAAACAGCCATGTGATATCCGCATGATCTGGAATATTGGCGATTCCTCGGCTCTTAACCAAATGCCAAATATTAATCGAGGGATTGAAGCATTTCGCAAGGTTGAGTTTGTGGTAACATCCGCTCATTTCTTAACATCCAATGCTAAATACTCAGACATTGTTCTCCCTGCGACGACGCAATGGGAAAGATGGGGAGGAATCTCAGCTGGTAACAGTGGTCATGGAGCAAACCGCGAGCTCCTTATTTATTTTAGACAAGTCACAAAGCCTTTGTATGAATGCAAAGATGATATTTGGATGGAAAAAGAAATTGGCCGGAGGTTAGAGATTGATCCGAAGCTGATTCAACCTATTCCATTAAAGCAGATGGTTTTTAATCAATTGGCAGGGGCCGAAGTCATCAAAGAAGACGGGACTGGCTATGAAAAACTTTTAACTATTACGAAAAAAGATATTGCCGAATTAGGAGTAGAAGGAAAACCGCAACAAGGCAGAATAACGTATAAGGAATTAGAAAAAACCGGGATGTATCAAGTCAAACGTTACCCTGGCGATCCATATGGTTTAATCCCATTTAAGGATTATATTGAAGATTCGGTGAATCATCCGTTAACGACAGAGAGCGGTAAATTCGAAATTTATTGCCGAAAACTAGCTGAAACGGTTACTGCCTATGGATGGTCGAAACAGCCACCGATTGCCCAGTATAATCCGCCGAAGGAAGGCTATGAAGATACAATTGCCAGCGGTTTTCCAATTCAACTATATACGATCCATTATGGACGCCGTGCTCATTCCGCGTTGGATAATGTGGGCTGGCTTCGCGAGGCCTATCCGCAGGATTTGATCATGAATGTCGATGATGCCAAGAAACGCGGTATCAAGGAGGGCGATATTGTCAAGGTGACAAGCAGGCACGGTGTTGTCATACGACCGGTTCATATCACCGAACGAATGATGCCCGGAGTTGCGACACTTGGAGAAGGTGCATGGGTCGATAAAGATGATAAAACTGGAATTGATAAAGCGGGTGCAACGAACTCATTAAGCGGTACGAATCCAAATGGACAAGGTGTACAGCCTTGGAACACCAATAATATAGAAATTGAAAAATATGATGGGACATTAGAACCGGATTATAAATGGCCGCAGCGTATTGCTTTAGAGGAGGTGTGAAGAATAAATGTCACAAAAAGGATTCTACATTGATATGACGGCTTGTACAGGTTGTAAAGCCTGTCAAGTTACCTGTAACGACAAAAATAATCTTGAACCAGGAATTCTTTTTCGGCGAGTCTATACGTTTGAAGGAGGAAAATATCCTAAACCATGGTTGTATAACCTTTCCATATCCTGTAATCATTGCGCTGATCCAAAATGCGTGGAGAATTGCCCAACTGGAGCCATGCATAAGCGGGACGATGGCATTGTCATTCATTTGGAGGATAAGTGTATTGGCTGCAGATATTGTACATGGTCCTGTCCATATGGAGCCCCTAAATTCATTGAGGAAAAAGGGAAGGTAAGCAAATGCAATCTTTGCGCTGATTTAATAGATGAAGGAAAAAATCCAGCTTGTGTTGATGCTTGTGTCATGAGGGCGATTGATTTTGGTGATATAGAGGACCTTCGTAAGAAATATAAAGGAACAGCTGATATAAAAGGATTACCTGATTCCTCTATAACTAACCCATCGATCATTATAAACCCGACATTAGAGGCGAAAAGGTAAAAGAGGGGGTATCAATATGTTTTCTGAAGAATGGCCGTTAATGACCTTTACCGTATTAAGTCAGCTGGCAATCGGTGCGTTTGTCATCTTATGGTTCATCCATGAAATGAGCACTAAATCTGAAGGGTCTATTAAACCTTCTGTGATGAAAAGGGGCCTATTGGCTGTTGCTCTTGTAATGGGAGTATCTCTCATCTTTTCCCTGTTCCATTTAGGAACGCCAACAGGTGCTTATCGCAGTATCTATAACTTTACTTCTTCATGGTTAAGCAGGGAAATTATTTTTGCAGGAGGGTTCTTTGTTTTGGCAGTTGTTGATTGGTATTACTATCAAAAGAAACAAATTTTCCATAGAGTATTAGCTTTATTGACATCTTTAATTGGTCTGATTGCAGTTTACAGTATGGCTTCATTATACAGCGCTTCTGTCAGACCGGCATGGGACAATATTTATACGTATTTCACTTTTTTCGGAACAACCTTATTAATGGGAATTATGGGGGCCATTTTCATTGTTTCCCTAAGCTTTAAAGGACAAGCAAATATGTTCCAAAGTATTGTGAAAAAATGCGGCATTCTTGCAGTTGTCATCATCATTGTGCAACTGGTCTGCTTGCCGTTCTATATTAGCAATCTATCGAATGGAGGACCGGCATCAGGATTATCGTTAAGGCTGTTCACGGATCACTACGCTGTCTTATTTGCAGTAAAATGGATCCTCGCAATCATCGGCACCATCATGCTATTTTTCATCATGAATGGCAAAAAAGCTCAAACGATGATCAGCAATGTTCTTCTGCTTGCTTTCGTACTCGTATTTGTCGGAGAATTTATCGGCCGCTACGTGTTTTATGGAATTGGAGTATCAATTGGTATAGGTTGATATAATTGGAGTGGTTCTCGTGTTTGTTTATGCAAAACAAATAAGGGGCCATTCTTTTTATGCTAACAAAGAAGGTACTCATGTTTGTAATGGAAGGCAGGTTATTTTGGAACTTACTCCTAAGCTGTTTGTGTTGGGAAGCGTAAATAC
>NZ_CAMLDX010000117.1 GCF_946478885.1 uncultured Bacillus sp.
GTCATAATACTGGCATAGCCCCCGTTAGTGGCAAAACACTTTGTTCCATTAATCACATATTCATCACCATCTAAAACTGCTGTTGTTGAAACAGCACCGGCATCAGATCCGGCACCTGGCTCGGTTAAAGCAAAAGCGGTTAGTTTTCTATCTAATATATATTGGTAATATCTTTGCTTTTGTTCATCATTACCGCCATAAAGAACTGGATAAGATGCAAGCCCATTTCCACCTATCCCCATTTGCGCGGATACACATCCACGTCCAAGCTCTTCACAGATTAGAGAAACGGTTAGAGCATCTACACCTGCACCTCCGTATTCTTTTGGCACGACGAAATCAAGAAGACCTAATTCACCGGCTCTTTTATAGACTTCCGTCGGAAATTTCGCTTCCTGATCATATTCACTAGCAACCGGGATGATATATTCATCTACAAATTTCCGTGTTTTATCCCGCCATTCTTTCTGCGATTCTGTCAAACTAAAATCTAACATGTAAATGCCACCTTCCATTATGGTCTGCTAAATCTATTAAAATAAGAGAAGGTTATTGGAATAACCCCTTTTTCCCTGTCAATCCAATAACCTTCCTGGAAATTAATTATTTACCTGTGAATATCGGCTTTCTTTTTTCTTTAAAAGCATTCATGCCTTCTCTGCGGTCTTCGGTTGCATGAACTACGCCGAATGCTTTCGTTTCAAGCATTAAGCCAGTATCAAGATCAACTTGCATTCCTTCTTCGATAACTTCTTTAGCCATTCTAAGAGAAATTGGAGGTTTTTTAGCAAGTTTTTCTGCCCATTCAATTGCTGCTGCTACAACTTCTTCTGTGGGCACAACTTTATTAACTAATTGAATATCCAATGCTTTTTGTGCATCAATCATTTCACCGAAATAGATCATTTCTTTTGCATAGTTTTTGCCGATTAATCGTGGAAGACGCTGAGTGCCTCCACCTCCAGGGATAATTCCAAGACCAATTTCAGGGAAAGCAAATTTAGTTTGATCGGAACAAATTCTGAAATCACATGCAAGTGAAAATTCTATTCCTCCACCTAAGCACAATCCTGTGATTGCCGCAATAACCGGCTTAGATACCTTTTCAATTGATCTGGCAAAATCACGGAATTTTCGATTAAATTCTTGAATTCCAATTGGATCAGCGGCATTCATTTGATCGATACTAACCCCAGCTGTAAAAGTCTTGGTTCCCTCTGATGAGAGCACAAGTGCATGTACATCTCTATTCCGATCTAATTCATCTAAAATCGCATTCATATCTTTCATAATTTTATCTGTTAAAATATTTAATGGTGGATGATTCAAATTCACTAAAGCCACTTGATTGTTTACTGTTACTTCAATAAAGTCATATTTTTCCATCGTTTCAGTACTCATTATTTTTTCACTCCTCATATATTGATTAATAAATGATAAACGCAGTGATAATCGCTGCGATTAAAGCAACAAGGTTAGCACCAGTCATAATAATAAACATCGGTTTAAAACCATTTTTTTGAGTTAATCCTGTCAATGCCAAGAATGTTAAAACAACACCAGATTGTGGCATAACATTGATTAAAGATGCGGCAATTAAGCCGACCCTGTGCATTGCTTCAGCATTTACCCCCATAGCTAAATAGTTATCAGCAAATGCTTCCAACACAATTCCAATCGCTCCTGAACAGGATCCAGTGATAGCTCCTATCGCTATAGAAGCGGTTGATAGACTAATGAGCGGATCACCAGGGATACTTAAAATTAAATCCTTTATCTTATCAAAACCAGGAGCCATTGCCAGAACAACCCCAAAAGCAACGGTTGAAGCTGTAAAGAAAAGTGGTGTAATGGAGCTGGTTGCTCCTTCATTAAGAACTTCTTTTTGTTTCGGAATATACTTATTAAATAACAATCCAGCTATTAGAATAGCAGCTATTAAACCGATTAAAATAATATTATTTACCTTCATTAAACTTCCCACTACAACAATACCAACAAGAACTAACATGGGAAGAACACTAACAAAGAACGAAGGGATATCTGTTCTGACTGCACTAACCGAAGCATCATCACAGAAGTCAGCGAATGTCTGTCCTTTTTTAAGTGCTCTATTCAGTGCAAACTTCATATACCATAAACCAAAGGCAATGGCTGCTATCGTTGCAACGATACCGACAACAGGCGCTGCAGTAAGTGTAGTACCTAAATAAGTGGTTGGCACAACATTTTGTACAGAAGGTGTACCAGGCAGCATGGTCATCGTAAATGTGCCCATACCAAGCATGGTTGGAATAGAAATTAAATTCCATGGGATATTTAATTCTTTAAATAACGGTTTTGCGATAGGAATTAAGACGAATAAAAGAACAAATAGACTCACACCACCAAGTGTCAAAAGTGTTGAAATAAGAAAAACACCTATTAACACTGCATAAGCATTGTTTTTACCGGTAATACTTATTACTTTTTCAGCAAGAGATTGTGCCGCACCACTTTTTTCCATATATTTAGCTAAAATAGATCCTAGCAAGAATACAGCAAACATATTAATAACAAATCCTGCTAGTCCTGCCATATATGAACCTTCTTTACCGATGATCGTAGGGAAGAAGTCCATTCCATTTGTCACTATGATGAGAATAGATAAGATAGGTGCGACAAAAATGATATTGTAGCCCTTCGCTGCTAAATATATAATCAAACCAATGGCAAGGAGGATACCTACAAGTCCCATATATTCCATAATGTTTTTCTCCTTTATCATCTTTCAAATTAGTTACACTTAGGGGCTTTGTTCAAATCATTAAAAATGGGCTTTTAATGATTTTGACAAGGGAGCAACAAAGCTCCCCATGTCATAAAAAAACTATAAGCACTATTTACTATCAAACTACTATTTTCATTAAACTAGGACAGGCTCTTGTACATTCGCTTTAGTAGCAATAATTTCTTTTAATCCTCCCCACGTTTCACTGAAAAGTGTCGGATCCATTTCCTTCAAGTCTTTAGCGATAACTGGAGTAAATTCCATTTGATCTAAAATATCCTTTTGTAAATCAACACCAGGAGCCATTTCAATCAATGTTACTTTTCCATCAATTAATTGAAATACGGCTCGTTCTGTTACATAAAGCACGAATTGATTTATACTTGCAGCACGCTGACCACCAAATGTAATTTGCTGCACTTGTTTTTTGAATTTCTTCGCTTTTCCTTCCTCAAGGATATGCAACTTTCCATCCTTGATTTCTGTTTTCAATCCTCCTGCAGTGAAAGTACCTGCAAATACAATTTTCTTAGCTGTTTGCGCAATATTAATCGCTCCGCCAGGTCCGTTTGCTCTCTTACCAAATTTACTTACGTTAATATTTCCTTGTTCATCTGCTTCAGCAAGCCCTAAAACAGTCAGGTCCAAGCCGCCGCCATCAATAAAGTCAAATTGTGCTTGTTGCTCTAAAATAGCATCAGCGTTATAGGCTAGCCCAAAGTCCCCGCCACTTCCTGGAATGCCACCCACAACTCCTACCTCTGTAGTCAAGGTCAAGTGTTGACTGACATCTTCTTCAGCTGCAATTGAACCGATTGTAATCGGAATTCCAAGACCAAGGTTTACTATTGTATTGGGCCCTAATTCGACTGAAGCCCTTCTGGCAATTACTTTACGGTCATTAAACGGCAATTTTGATAAACTTTCTACCGGAACTTTTACTTCATTTGATAGGGCAGGATCGTATTGGGTTGTTTGAGTTTGGAAATGATATTCCGGTTTTGCAATAACCAAATGATCCACCATAATTCCGGGAACTCTTACTTGTTTTGGATCTAATGAACCTTTTTTGACTATCTTTTCAACTTGAGCAATTACGATTCCTCCAGAATTTCGAACAGCTTGTGCAATAGGAAGAGCTTCAACTAGTAACCCTTCTTTATCCATCACAATGTTTCCGTCTTCATCTGCATAAGTTCCTCTGATAAGACCCGCATTAATCGGGAAGGATGGGTAGAATAAATACTCTTCTCCTTTAATATTCATTAGCTCAACATAATCTTCTGTACATGGCGATAATTTTGCCCCTTCAATCCGCGGGTCAACATAAGTTCCAAGTCCAATTTTCGTGATTAAACCTGGTCTGTGTGCCGCAATTTCGCGGTACAATTGTGGCACGACACCTTGTGGCAATCCTAAACATTCAATTTTATTTTCCATAACTAAATTCGAAACATCTGGATTGTTCCCTACAAAACCGGCAATTACCTTTTTAATTAATCCTTCAACTCCAAAAACATTAGCTCCTCTGCCTTTTCCATTACCATTTCCTGCAGACCACATAAAGGTAAGATTTTTCGGAAACCCTGTTTCATCAAATCGTTTTCTTATTGCTAAATAGACTTCTTCAGGAACCATTCCCAATCCAAAACCAGTACATGCAACGACAGCTTCATTAGGTATTAATTTTGCAGCTTCTTCAGCAGAAATTACTTTTGACATACTCATAGCTCCCTTCCATTCTCAAAATTATTTATTCTATTAAAGCGCTTTACACGTTTATATATTGCAACTAGCGTGCCAAGTTCAAAAATAAAGGAAAAATTATTTTTTCAGTTATCGATAAAACCCTTAAAATAGCGTCTTTATAGTCATTCAGGAAATATTTTTAACCCCTTTTGGTTGTTGAATAAGGAATCCAATTCTGTTGATTTTTGTAGCTTTTGATCAACACTTCACATTTCGTTCAAATAATATGTTGTTAGTGTGCAACACACTAGAAAATCTAGGAATGCAGGATTTTTTCAACCGAACATCCATGAGGAAGTGCTTCAATCCAGGATGTGAATGTTAGTCGGGGTGTCTGATATTCTTAATTTCACACACAAAAAAAAGAGACCCTAACCGCCTCGACGGCTAGTTGTCTCCTCTTTAAACAGGCCTTTATTGAATATCATAAGTTTTTAACTTCCGATATAGGGCGGTTCTATGTATACCAAGTTGATTTGCTGCCTCACCTACTTTACCATTACAGTCTTTTAAGACCTTTAGAATATATTGTTTTTCTGCTTCTGATAAAAAATCTTTCAAATTAGTATTTTTTTTAAAAGCAACAAAGCAGTTATTCTCAAGATAATTCCCGGAATTATCCTTATGTAAATAGGAGTCTTCATTCGTGACAACAAGTCTTTCTACATAGTTCTTAAGCTCTCTTACATTTCCCGGCCAATTATGACTTAAAATAAATTCTAAATGCTCAGAATTAGGTTGATAATCCAAATCAAACTTTTTATTTAACTCATTGATATATTTATTCACCAATGCGATAATATCTTGTTTTCGATTTCGAAGCGGGGGAATATGAATAGGAATTACGTTGATACGATAATATAAATCTCTTCGGAACTCCCCTGCATCAACCATTTCCTTTAAATCCCGATTAGTTGCCGAAATGAGCCTGAAATCGGCATTGAAAGTTTCCGTTCCGCCAATACGACGAAATTCATGTGATTCGAGAACCCTTAATAATTTTGCCTGTAATTCTAAAGGCATTTCAGAAATTTCATCTAAAAACAACGTTCCACCATTTGCCACTTCAATAAGTCCTTGCTTAGTGGAACTAGCTCCGGTAAAAGCTCCTTTCTCATGCCCAAATAGTTCAGATTCAAAAAGAGATTCGGGAATGGCGGCACAGTTGACAGATACAAATGATGCATCTTTCCTTTTGCTTCTTTGATGGATATAATTGGATAGGACGTCTTTTCCCGTACCAGATTCCCCATAGAGCAGTACTTTACTATCAAAGGGGGCAATTTGATTACAAGATTGCAGAATTCTTCTCATTGATAAACTTTCAGCTACAATTTGCTTATCATATATTAGTTCTTTTTCTAAGGCACTGTATTCCGCCTTTGTTAATTCCTCTAAGTGTCTCTTCTCCTCTTTTGAGTATTCGTCAGAGTTTAACAAATGAGAGTTTGTCACAACCATTATTACTTCACCGGTTGGATCTGTAATGGGAGTACTGGTTGAACACACACAAATATGATTTCTCGTTGTTACAACTTCACTTACTACTCGCTTTGACTGAAGAGCTTCTAATGCAGTTGATTTATTGTATACTTTATTTCTTAATAAATCATAGATACTCATGGTTAATATTTTTTTGAGCGGAATACCTATTATGAGGGAAAAAAATGAATTGCAAATCATGATCTTGCCATCATTATCATTCACTAATAATGAAGTAGGAATCGTTAAATCCTTTTCATCCAAATAAAATGGTTTAAGAATGTCTGTATACACATCATTCAAGCCGACCACTCCTCATTGTTAAAACTTACAGCCAAATTTTAAAGCGCTTTCATTATCTTTCCAATTGAAAAAACGGGATACGACAAAGAAAGCTGGTATCTCGAGAATGACTTATTCCGCAAACTAAAATCAGATGATTTCTCTATCTATAGAAGTTGAACATAAATCTTACATGATCATTTAGAAGGAATGTATTGCATTACCTGTCGATAAAAAATCACCTTAATTTCCGGAGATATTAGATGAATACCCACAACGAAAAATTAAAAGAGGCTGAAAATAGACGAAAACGGCGAAATGAATCATATTTTGTTTGAAAATGAAAGCATAATCCGTGATTACTAGACATTACAATATACTTGGTTTGCTAAAGAAAAACCAAGTATCATTAAGGTAAACATTGGGGTGCCAAACGATTGTCAACCGTTGATTATATAACAAATGAAATCGTCTGGTAGGAAGATGAGCAGTTTAATGTTGAAATGTTTCTATCGTCCTCAAAAAGGTAGTGCCAGCTTATCCAACCGGAAACATAGTCACGATCCTTGATCATGCGAAATGACTGATCCCTTTTCTTGATGATAGGAAGGGGAGACTAAAATTTGTTGTTTACCTACCTCCCTACAGTCCTCAATTAAATATAGTTGAGGGACTAAAGTCTGATATTATAAATAATGTTTTTTACCATAAGGTCGAAGAAATTCGTAAAAATGTTCATTTATTTATCGAAATCATAAAGAACGAACTGATAAAAATCATTGACCGACTATGTGTTAGGTTACAATCAAAAAAGCATACAAGAAAAGCCTTAGTTTAACTTATATAGTAATCATCTAATTTTTCAAGTTATCATCAAATTTATCCATAAGTATGACTATTATTTATTTTCTATAGATTTATTATAATAGATCGATAAATACATCAGGTTCAATATTATTGTCATTTATATGATAAAACATTTAAGTTCGTACGTCTGAATAGTGACTTAAGTAACAAAAAAATAGTTAGCAGGTAAAAAGTCCTGCAAGCACGATAACAACATATTTAATGAACAAATACACCGTAACTCAATGTCGAACAGCTTCTAAAATCTTCCTGCATCATTCTCCATTCTTCACGTCAAGGTTCTGCTATTGTAAAGGCAAGCGTATATAGCTTTTATAACTTTTTTTAGAACCTGCTTATTATAATAATATAGCATTCCACCGATAAATAGAGAGACAGATTACAGACTGGATGATACTTTTGTGATGAGTGTGCGCTTGGATACTGCCAATAAGCGAAAGCCTCTGCATCTGGGAGGAGCCCTCCGGTGAAAAGTGTCAGAAGGACTGTACATCAGCAAATAAGAGGTGAAGCTCATGGAAGAGAAGCGGAATTTTTATAAAGGGATTTTATGGGGAAGTGCACTGAGTATCCCATTATGGCTGGCATTCTTCGGGTGGATCAAGCTGGTATTTCGATTTCTATAGAAGGATCTTATCAAGCAAATAGAAAACGTAAAGCTGCCCCACAGTCCTTTACGCTTTTTTTCCGTACTCCTATCTTCCTTATTTTGTCGCCCTAGTCCTCAATCTTCGCGTCCTCCTAACAAAGCAAACCATCCCTAACGCTGCCAATGCACCAAACGCATCGAATAAAACATCCCTGAAGGAAGCCACCCTTCCAGACACAAAGGACTGGTGCCATTCGTCTGTAACCGCATAGAGAAAAGTGCAGACCCATGCCAAAACATAAGAAAATCTCCTACCCCCAAAAGCTTTAAAGAGCAGAACAGCCAGGATGCCGAAGACGATCACATGGGTTGCCTTTCGCACAATCAAGTTTAAGTCAGAGACATTCACACTGCTGCCTGAGATATGTGTCACTTGCTGCTTGACCGTGACCACTTGACGAATCACCTTGGAAGTATTCTGCCCGGTAAAGTAAGGGAGCTGGGTAGCAAGAAAAATAATGAGCATCCATGCAAGTACCGCCAGCATCCACCTTTTTCTTCTCATCATAGCAAACCGCCTCCTTGTATTAGATAGTAAAAGCAATAAAACTTCGTCGGGATGTTTCCGTGTCATGCACATTAAAGTGCTTACGAGATCCTTATCCATGAAAAAACTATTTTTCTGTCAATATCTCATTGTTTGATTATACCAATGCCCGCTAGGTGCCGCCTGTATTTCGACTCTTTGATATAAGAAAAGCGCTGCTTTATTCTTCTTTATGAGACCTTAGAAAGGTTATCAGGATGTCATCTGTTATATGAGCCAATTTTCCGAGCCAAATGAGATGTCCCCATGTATCAAGCAGAGTGAGTTTAGAAGAAGGGATATTTTCTTCAGCATTGTAGGCATGCTCTAATGGCACAGAGCTATCGTGTTTGCTGTGCATAATTAGTGTCGGACATGACACTGTCTGCAAATCCTTGGCAGTTATCTCATTAGCTTGTGCCAGGTCTATAAAGAAACCACAGCCTGACCGTTGGCGGTTATTCATTTTTCTAATCGTTTCCACATTACCCGTATGTATTTCACCTTTTACTTCTTTGTATTTTAGTTTACTGAAGGAGGGAAACATCTGTCGAAAAATAAATTGAGGGAAGAAATTGCTCATGGAGCAAATAAAGCTCTAGGTAAATTTCTCTACCTTTGGGTTAAATAAAATCCGTGCAGCCATGTATTCTTTATCCTTTGATGAGAGCCATTGATTCGTTTCTTACGTCCCTTACCATTTACAAAAACATAGGGAGTAATTTTATTGATTATAACATCTTTCATTCTGATTGGTAGCATTTCACTGTTACGGACCGCCGAATCATACATTAGCGACATGTAGAAGCATTCCCTAAATCCGTTTTTTCTAGATTTAGTATCGGGGCAAGAAAGTATTGCTTTAAGTGCTTCTTCGACATGAACTCAATAGTTTTGTTTTTACCTACTTTTCTTTGTCAATTAGCTTTACCTCGTTTTGTTCCTCAACCTTTTTATTATTCTGTTCTTTA
>NZ_CAMLDX010000118.1 GCF_946478885.1 uncultured Bacillus sp.
GTTGGATCTGTTGGATCTGTTGGATCTGTTGGATCTGTTGGATCTGTTGGATCTGTTGGATTACCATTGTCCTTAGGAGTATACTTTTCATCTTCTAGAACACCTGCATGTAAATCCCCAACAATCGGAGTACCTTTAGTGTCAACAACTACAGCACCACTGTGTTCCCAAGTGTAATCAGCAGTTTCGATTTTTTCCTTTTCAAGAACGCCTGCATGAGCATCGCCAACGATAGAACCGTTGATATCAACGTTTACTAATCCTTGGTAATTATGAGTGTAATCATCAGTTACAACTTCTTTTTGCTCAGCAACACCAATGTGAGTATCGCCAAGTAATTGAGAATCAGTTAAGTCAGCTTGAACTAATCCGTTAGTTTTTAAAGTACCATCATCTGTTACGATGCTTGTGTCACCTAATACGTCAACATTCACATCGCCAGTGATTGGTTTTAACAGATCACTCTTAAGGCTGATATTTAATAAAGCTGATTTCTCATAACTTTGAACACTGTCATCAAATTCAACATTACCTGTTACAGGTACTGGTGCCTCAGGAATGACAGAGCTTGCTGTTGTTACCGGTGCTGGTGCTGATGTTGTTACTGGTGTTGCTTCAGCTGCAGTTACTGAACCTACTGCTCCTAATGCTGTACCAGTTACAGAATCAACTACTCCTACTACCGGTGTTGCTACTGCTGCTACTGTAGCTACTGCAGTATCTTTCACTTGTCCTACTGTTCCAAGGGCTGTGCCAGCTACTGGTCCTACTGCTCCTCCAGTTAATCCGTCAACTACTCCTACTACTGGTGTTGCTACTGCTCCAACAGCACCTACTGCTGTATCCGCAACAGTTGAAACTACTCCAAGAGCTTCTGTTCCTACTTGTCCGACTACTCCTGCTTCTGCAGCGGATGCTCCTGATCCTGCTACGAAGATGCCAGCGGCTACAACGCCAGTGACAAACATACCTTTTAACGAATTAACAATGCTTTTTCTCATGTTTTTAATCTCCTTCTTCTTAAAATTATTTTTCTATGCTATTAAGAAGAAGGTTGCTTTCGGTGGATCGCCTGGTGGTGACTTTCGCCATTGATCGGATAATTTATCAGATCTATTGAATAGCTGATTGGCTAATTCCATTTCATGGAAATAGTCAACCGCCATATATGCGGCTAATCCTGTTACACCACCGAAATTAGCGGCACCAGCAGATCCGGAACCTGCTCCAGCAGATGATACAGAACTATTGCCTGGAGCAACAGAAGCTGTTGGAGCCACTAGTTTAATAGTATTTGTTTCCGATTCATTTGCTTGATTTATTATCTTTTTAAATTCATCTAACTTGTTTTCCATATGCTGATTCAAAACCGTACTATTGCCGGCATCAGTTAATTGGGCAATGGCTAGAACATTATCTCTGATTGTATTACTTTGCTCTGATGAAGCGGATTGTAATCCCTCTTCTACATTGCCGTTATTGCCATTGTTAGCGTTATTGCTGTTTTGCACTGATGACTGTTCTTCTCCGCCATTCTGATTATTCAACCCAGGTGGATTCTTGGATCCAGATGGATTATTGCCTGGTACAGTTGGCGGGGTTGGTTTAACCTGATCAACAATATCAGAATCAGGACCAGAAATTGGATTTGAAGGTAAACCATTACTGATACTCGCCAGTTTGACCTGCTCCTGGTTATTATTTTTAGTATATTCTCCTACCCCGATGCGGGCATTGCCCAGTATTGAGTCTTTCGTTTGAACGACCAATAAACCGGCGGAAGCATTAGCTGTATCAGATGATTTACTTTGATTCCCTTCAAGGACGCCTACATGAGTTTGACCTAATAGTGCATTATCAACATCAAGAGACACTAAACCAGACGAAGATGTATTTTCGCCTTGTTGGTTCGCTTTCAACACTTCCAGGTTTACATTCCCTAAAAGTTCGGAATCCTTAATTTCTACTCCTAATAAACGATTTTGTGATGTGGTTGTATTGTCCGACCCTGATTCAGCTTTTCCCCCACTAAGTAAATCAATTTTAACCTCGCCAACAATAGGCAAACCTAAACCGATGCTCAGCAAGCCACTTTGTTCCTTTTGAGCTTGATTGTCAGTGTTCACCTGATTTGATGAGCTAATGGCAGGCACTGAAGCTGCTTGCACCTCAGTAGCTGTATCAGATTGTACTGTTTGAGTCTCTAAATCTTGCACGCTATCATTCAGGATTTCTGACAATCCTAAGGAAACCAAAGGTTTTTCATTTTCCTCCGCCTGAACAATAGAAGGTGTTGCAATCACCAATGAAACGAATAATACAGATAAAAATCCCCTTTTCACTCCTCTCACCTCCCCCCATCCAAAATATTACAACACATATAATAGTGACAAAATTCGCCTAATAAATCAATAGCTTACGAATAGTTCAAAAAGTTGTAACATTAGAATTTGATTATTTGGGCCCGTTTTTATTGATTTTAGCATATGTATAAAGAATCAAATTAATTGGTTAATAATTCCTGTTTTTTTCTCTTATTTCACACCCGCATTCTTTTTGCTGTATCACTAGTATTATACGTAATAATATCTAGGGATTTTATCCTGTTTTTTTTAATATTGAAAATAAAATTGTAATATAACATTTTCTTACAGTTTACAAAAGGATGAGAAGCTCTATCCAACAGCTTCTTGACGGGATAACTCTATCATGTAAGAAAAGGTGTCTCTCTTCACACGTTTATCCTCTGACGTATGAAGAATAGACACCTTCTCTAAGGGTACACCAAATTATGAAATTGCAGTCTTTTTCTTGCTGCAAAATCCTCCTTTTTTGTCCCAGAATCCGTTTTCCGAGCAGCCAATACAGGAAAAGCCAGCTTCTATACAGCGATTCAAACCAATTGTTTCACAGGCATTAAATGCTGAAGGGCCTTTACAGCCTAATTTAAACAAACAATATCCTTTTTTCGCATTTTCATCATCGTATGACTCAGCAAACAGCTTTTGATCAAAGAATGGTTTCCTATGGCAGGACATATGTACAGTAGTATTATAATAAACCTTTGGACGAAGCTTTTTATCCAACTCAGGCAACTCGCCATGGAAATGCAAATGAAGTAATGTTCCAATCATCACTTCCGCTACCGGTGCACAGCCTGGCACAAGTGCAACCGGAACACCTTCCGGAACAATTTCCGTAATCGGGGCAGCATGGGTCGGGTTTGGAGCAGCTGCCGGAAGTCCTCCCCAGCAGGAACAGCTGCCAAAGGCAACGACGGCCCTTGCGTGGGAAGCTGCATGGATGATCTCCTCTCTGACAGATTTTCCAGCAATCATGAGCGTCTCATCGCTATTCGGCACACTACCTTCTACAACCAGAACATACTCCCCTTTATATTTTTCAAAGATCGATTCCTTATGTGCTTCTACCTGATATCCGCAGGCGGCTGATAGGAGTTCGCTATATTCCAATGAAATGAAATTGAGGATTGTATCCAATGCTGTCGGCTCAAAAGAGCGGGTAAAAGCCTCCTTGCAGCCCGTACATTCTAATGCACTTATCCAAATAACAGGCAGACGATTTTGTGAAGAGTATAACATATCCTTCGTTACTTGTACTGCTTCTAACCAATTGTAATGGGTCATGGTGAAAATCTCCTTTATGCAATAATCTTTCTACATTAGTCTGTGAATTTATCAATTGGGTCACTTTTCCTCTATATCATTTGCTCATTGTTACATAATCCATTATATTGCGATAATATATGTTGTTCAATATCGAGCAACATATATGTTGTTTTTTATTCACATTAAAGATGCCTTCTTCAAAGTGAATATCTTACATATTTGAAAAAGGCATGCTTCAAATTATTCGGTTAAGCTGTAATAATAAATCCCCTTTTTTTCCTCACGGCGGACCTTCCCAATCGATTCAAGATAAAATAGGCGTGAGATGGTTGTCATTAATGGCGCAAAGAACTTATAGATACTTAATTTCCCATAAATCTCCTGATATATTTGTCCTGCGGTTTTCGCCTCATTCTTAATGGAATGACAGATTTGCTGCATACGGCGCAGATGTCCCAATTTAATCGCCTCTGCTCTTGCCGGTAGGTTCCGTATTAAATCGCCATGTCCCGGCAGAGCCAAGTTCACCGCATAACCGCTGATCAATTCTAATGAATCAAAATAATCCTGCAGCGGATTCAGAACCTCTGCTGACCAAATGGCAATAATCGGCGAGATTTCATCTAACACATGATCGCCAACCACCATCAGCTGCCGTTCCTGCTGATAATAGCAAAGATGATCCGGTGCATGCCCCGGTGTCCATAGTATTTGATACATGTCGTTTCCCAGTTTAATTCTTTCATGCTGCCCGAATATTTCATCCGGTTCAAACTCATAGGCAGATGCTTCAGATAACATGAGTTCTTCTGCAACATCCGGCCCACCATGCTGGATAAATAAATCGTGCATCCATTTACCGGATGTTGGATCTCTTAGTCCCTGAATTTCTTTATAGCTCAAATCGGAGATATAAACAGGAATCTGATAGTTTTTTTGAAACCATCCGGCAAGGCCGATATGATCGGGATGTGAGTGTGTAAAGACAATCTTTTCCACTTCTATCCCTAAGGCAAGGACCTTCTCCCAAAGTTCAATCGATTCATTTGCAAGGCTTCCCGTATCGACGATGGTAAACCCCTTCTCCCCTTTAAATAAATAGCTATTTACCTGCCGCATCCCGAAAGGAAAATGAACCGAAAGCTTATAAATATCCTCCGTCACCTTCTCCAGTAACGGAATATCATGAAATCCCCCAAATTTATCCATTTATATTACTTTCCTTTCATTATCTGACTTTCTACATATATATGTTATTTGTCATCATATCACACCTTTATTCACTAACAAAAAAAAAGACCTTTCGCTGATAACCTGCTCAGAAAGACCTTTTTTCCTTCTTATATGACTCTATTGCTATTCTTTAGACAGTGAGACTGTAAAATTAATCCTTGTAAAATAAAAAGTTATCCTTTACTATTGTATATAGTAATTACTACATATTGAAAAATATTTGTTCTTATACAACTATATATAGTATTTATCTTAAAATAAGATGCGATAATCGCTTAATAGGGAATCCGGTGAAAGACCGGAACTGCCCCCGCAACTGTAAATGCTGACGAAATAAATAAAACCACTGTATAAGGTAGCTTAGTTTAGGTACTTATATGGGAAGGATTTAAAGTAGGAAGATGCATGAGTCAGGAGACCTGTCTTATTTGATTGTTTCAACTTCTTCGGGGACTTGAGAAGATGAAAGGGTAGCCGGAAGAAGAATGGGATTCTCCATGATTCTTTATTATGTTATCGTTTCATCAATCCGCTCAGGGAACCTGAGCGGATTTTTTTGTAACAAAGGGGAGGAAAACCGATGAACAACTTAACACAAAACGATATTCTTCATATATTTACAACGATTCAAGAAACAGCTGATCAATATGGCTTAGAGGCTGAAGAAATCAAAGAACAAATCGCGAGCCTCAATAAGATCGAGGCAGAGGCAAATGAACGGATTTGATGAATTATGAAAATAGCTATTGTTTTTTCATCCAGAACGGGAAATACAGAAGATCTTGTAAAATATCTTTACGCCCAGTTGCTTCCCCATTTTGTCGACATCGCTTTATTTGAAGTGGACCAATTCCCGCTTCATCAGCTGGCAGAATATGATGGCCTTATCATCGGTACTTATACATGGGGAGACGGGGAAATTCCGCCAGAAATGCTTCCTTTATATGCAGCTTGCGAAAGTCAACATGTAAAAAATATGCTGACAGGAGTAGTTGGGACGGGAGATCGTTTTTACCCTCAGTTTTGTGGTGCAGTTGATGAATTTAGAGATATGTTATATGTCCAATCGGATCTAGCTCTAACGTTAAAAGTAGAACTCTCCCCGCAATCAAGTGATATCGAGCGCTGCCATTATTTTGTCAAACTTTTTACTGAACGTATGAAACATAAATTTGGTTTAACAGTCCGATAGAATCATTGGATGAACATAATTTGAGAACGGAAGTGGAAAAAAATGAACAAGCTAGTAGAACAATTTCACGGAATCGTTAACGGCAGTAATCAAGATCTTGTTCAAGAAAATGCTAATGTAGATGGATTATCCCCCATGGGTATGATGAGCCTGTTTGCTTCTGCTTCGGCAAAACATTTTACCGTAGAAAATCTTTTGTCAGAGGACGTAAAACAGGCCTATTTAGACGGCTATATCCATATTCATGATCTCGACTTTTACGTCAGCGGTACAACAACTTGTTGCCAGATTCCATTAGCTAAGCTCTTAAAAAATGGATTTAATACAGGACATGGACGTATGAGATCTCCAAAATCTATTACTAGTGCGATGGCATTGACGAGTATTATTCTCCAGGCCAATCAAAATATGCAGCATGGCGGTCAATCCATCCCCTGCTTCGATTATGATCTTGCTCCATATGTCCGGATGACATTTGAACGTAACTTAACGTTAATCAAAGAGTTGGCTGTCGGTGTTTCTGAAGAATATTTGATCGAAAAAGCGAGAGATTTAACCGAGAAGGATGTATTTCAGGCATGCGAAGCATTTATTCATAACAGTAATTCAATGCATTCAAGAGGTGGAGGGCAGACCCCTTTTATTTCAATTAATCTTGGAACGGACACATCACAGGAAGGAAGAATGGTCACTCGAAATCTTCTCCTTGCTGTGCAAAAGGGATTAGGAAATGGTGAGACACCAATATTTCCAATCATTGTTTTTAAAATTAAAGAAGGGATAAACTTTCATGAAAGGGATACAAACTATGATTTGTACCGCCTTTCATTAGAAACAACCGCGAAACGATTATTTCCGAACTACGTGTTTATTGATGCGCCGTTTAATCTGCAATATTACGATGGTACACCTGAAAGTGAGATAGCCACAATGGGCTGCAGAACAAGAGTTATTGGCAATGTGAATGGAACGGAAACACCGGTTGGAAGAGGAAACCTTTCTTTTACAACGATTAACCTCCCACTCATTGCGATTGAATCTGCCTCATTGGCTGATTTTAAAACAAAGCTGGAACTATATACAGCTCTTTGTATTAAACAATTATATGAACGCTACCTCTATCAAGCGACGAAAACACCTGCACATTTTAAGTTTTTGTATGGACAAGGTGTCTGGTGGAATGGTGAAGAATTAAAGCCCCAGGAAAAATTAGCAGAGATTCTGAAACAAGGAACTCTTTCTGTGGGTTTTGTCGGGTTAGCTGAAGCTCTTGTACAATTAACAGGCAAGCATCATGGCGAAAGCGAAGAATCCCGCAAA
Source organism: uncultured Bacillus sp. (assembly GCF_946478885.1). Next base: position 7,375 of record NZ_CAMLDX010000118.1, read on the forward strand.
CTCGGATATGAAATCATCCAATTTTTACGTTCAAAAATGGATCAAGCCACATTAGATTCCGGCTTAAACTATTCTTTATTGGCTACTCCCGCTGAATCATATGCCGGAAAAGCATTAAAGAAAGCGAGAGCCAAGCATGGAGTAATCCCAGCCGTTACAGACCGGGAATATTTTACAAACAGCTTTCACGTACCTGTTTACTATCCGATTCGTGCCATTGATAAGATCAAAATTGAAGCTCCCTTCCACAGCTTAACGAATGCAGGGCATATCACCTATATAGAAGTGGATGGCGATGCCAGCCGCAATATCGATGCATTAGATACATTGGTTAAAGCGATGCAAAAATATGGAATTGGATACGGAAGTATTAACCATCCGGTAGATCGCTGTATCGCGTGCGGTTTTCAAGGGATTATTGATAATGAATGTCCAAAATGCGGAAATGATGATCACGCAAAGATTGAACGGATCAGAAGAATTACCGGATACTTAGTAGGCTCATTAAACAGATGGAATTCAAGCAAACAAAATGAAGAGCGCGAACGCGTGAAGCATCAGATATCCGGTGTTATGCATCATAAACAGACTGATGGGGAGTCGAAATGAGAATATTAAACATCCTTCATGACTCTATTGTTGATGGGAAAGGATTGAGAACGGTGATTTTTTTTGCCGGTTGTCCCCATCGCTGCTATGGCTGTCAAAATCCGCAGTCATGGAACTATGAGAATGGTGTCGAATGGTCTGAAACAGAAATTTTTCAAGAAATTATGCAAAATGAACTTTCCGACATAACCTTCAGCGGCGGCGAACCTTTTCTGCAGGCAAAGGAAATGATTCTACTCGCACATAAATTAAAACAAGAAGAAAAGAACATTTGGTGTTATACAGGCTATTTGTACGAAGAATTAAGACAAAATCCTGATCATGCAACACTGCTTAAATATATTGATGTATTAGTTGATGGACCCTTTCACTTAGAAAAGCGGGATTTATCCTCATGTTATAAAGGAAGTACAAATCAACGGATTATTAACGTGCCCAAAAGTCTTGAAAATAAGCAAGGAGATATCAAACTAGAACTACCATAGCTATATGAGAATGGAATCATTCTTAAAATAAAAAAATTTAGCTGTTTAAAGGCAAAAAATTCTTAGTTTATAAATAAAAATGTAAGATTAGGATAATAAGTTTTATTTATCGAAAAATATCGAATTGTAAGAGACAATTGAATAGGTAAATTAATAGGTGTAGATAAAAGGTTTTATGTTATCTACTTAAAAGGGAAGCCGGTTTAATTCCGGCGCTGTCCCGCAACTGTATTTGGGAGTGACTCGATACATGCCACTGTTTCTATATTAATCAGAAATGGGAAGGCTCGAGAAACAATGATCATAAGTTAGGAGACCTGCCTATTAATCATACATTAATTACCTACGAGGATAGGAGGTGTTAATAACGGATAATTTGGCATGAAAATTTTTTTATAAATGATTATGTTTATTTCGATATCTATCGATACATGGTTAACTGCAGAATGGGGATATCCATCTGATAATTTAGGCGGCATCTTGGCAGTAGCTGATTATATCAGCCGTGTGAATATTTCAGAAGGACGAGAAGCCTTA
>NZ_CAMLDX010000119.1 GCF_946478885.1 uncultured Bacillus sp.
TTTTTGGCAAGATCCACAATCTTCACGGGTTCTCCCATATCTAGCACGAAGACCTCACCGCCGCGGGCTAATGCTCCAGCTTGTATGACAAGTCTTGATGCTTCCGGGATGGTCATGAAATAGCGTGAAATCTCAGAATGCGTTACTGTCACCGGACCGCCGATTTGGATTTGCTTTTTAAACAACGGAATGACGCTGCCGCGGCTTCCCAGTACATTACCAAACCGGACCGCAACAAACTTCGTGCTGCTTTCCCGTGCAAGGTTTTGAATAATCATTTCGGCAAATCTCTTCGTAGAACCCATGACATTCGGAGGATTGACCGCCTTGTCTGTAGAAATCAGAACAAAATTCTTTACGCCAAATGTGTCCGCTGCTTCTGCAACATTTCTTGTGCCGAAAATATTATTTTTTACAGCTTCCTTCGGGTTATATTCCATCAGTGGCACATGCTTATGAGCTGTGGCATGGTAGACAACATCTGGCTTATAATCAGACATCACTTCAAATATTCTCGCTTTATCCTGCACATCGGCAATAATCGGAATAATCTCAAATTCTCCGCCATAGGTATTCCTTAATTCCATATCAATTTGATAAATGCTGTTTTCCCCGTGGCCTAAGAGAAGAAGTCTTTTCGGTAAAAAGCGTGAAATCTGGCGGCAGATTTCTGATCCAATTGAACCGCCAGCACCCGTCACTAATACAGTCTTACCCGTCAGTTTATTGGAAATACTGCTCATGTCCAGTTCTACCGGTTCACGTCCCAGCAGGTCCTCTACCTCAACATCGCGAATTTGATTGACAGATACCCTTCCGGAAACAAGGTCTTCAATCAACGGTAGAATTTTGGTCTTCGCTTTTGTCTTCGCACATTGTTCATAAATATTTTTTAACTCACTTTTTGTTAAAGATGGGATGGCAATGACGATATTATCTATATCGAGGTTTTCCACAAGCTTCGGGATGTCCTGAATCGTCCCCTTCACGTATAAGTTATAAATTTGCAGTTTATACTTATGTGGATCATCATCGACAAAGGCAACCGGACATAGCTCTGCATCATGACTTTTCAACAGTTGTCTAGCGACCATTGTCCCTGCGGAACCAGCTCCAACAATTAATGCCCGTTTTTTGTTGGAGACGCTTGGACTATAATGGTCGCGGAACACTCGCCAGGAAAATCGAGATCCGCCGATAAGAATTAAATGCATCATCCAGGTAATGCCCATTACCCGGAAATAGATATCCTGGTTGACTACTAGCTGAACAAAAGCCGTTGAGACAATAGATAACGTAACTGCTTTGACAATGGCAACTAATTCACCGACACTGGCATATTCCCAGGCTTTTCGGTATAAGTGGTATATACTAGCGAATAAATGATGGCAAACAAATAAGGAAATGGAGCTAAGCCAGAGCATCGGCATGCTGTATACATCCATTCCAGGATGTAAAATAAAATAAACAACAAAAATAGAAAATAAGACAATTGCTGAATCAATCGCGATCAGCAGTCTCATTCTCCCCTTATATCCCATTACACCACCTCCTTTCATTTATAAATTTTTACCTTATAACTAGTTTTCCGTTATGAACTATAGGTTTTCTGTTTGCTGTGCCTTCTTCACCATCTGTTCCATCAATTCAAGCAGCGGCTTTCTGAGTTCCTCATTCTGCAGGGCAAATTCGATCGTCGTCTGCAGGAAGCCGAACTTCTCTCCGACATCAAAGCGGCGGCCTTCGAAGTCATAGGCAAATACGCGTTGAATTTGATTCAGATGCTGGATTGCATCAGTTAATTGAATTTCGCCGCCGGCACCGGATTGCTGCTTGTCCAAAAACATAAAAATTTCCGGTGTCAGAACATAGCGACCCATAATTGCGAGATTGGAAGGAGCGGTGCCCTGTGCCGGCTTTTCGACGAAGTTCTTAACCTGATAGCGTCTTCCCATTGAGCTTAATGGATCGATTATGCCATATCGACCGGTTTCTCCTTCAGCCACTTGCTGTACGCCGATGACGGATGCGCCGGTTTCATTGTATTGCTCCATTAGCTGCTTTAAGCATGGTGTTTCTGATTGGACAATATCGTCCCCTAATAGGACGGCAAACGGCTCATCGCCGATGAAATGGCGAGCACACCAGACGGCATGTCCAAGTCCCTTTGGCTCTCTTTGACGAATGTAATGGATGTTGGCCAGTTCGGAGGAGTATTGAACTTTTTCCAGCAAATCGAACTTGCCCTTTTCTCTCAGGTTATGCTCAAGCTCCGGCGCATTATCAAAGTGATCCTCAATCGCCCGTTTACCCTTTCCAGTTACGATGATAATATCCTCAATTCCTGAAGCGACCGCTTCCTCGACGATATATTGAATGGTCGGCTTATCAACGATCGGGAGCATTTCCTTTGGCATCGCCTTTGTAATCGGCAAAAAACGGGTACCTAGTCCCGCAGCAGGGATAATCGCTTTTCTGACTTTCTTCAACTCGCGTCCTCTCCATTTCCTTGTGTTCTTTTTTTCCTAAAAATAAATCATCCATGAGGAGACATCGCCGTTGCCATATCCCTTCATAATCATTTACTCAGTTTTCAAAATTTAACACGCTAATTGATTAAGACCTATATATATGTTATCGGGCATTTAATCCATCCTTACATAACATCCCTGACAACTCGTGTCTAAGGATTGGTTTTCCCCGAATCCCCACAGCATAACTGGGTACCTCCATTGATAAAGGTCAGGAGACATCACCTAAGTCGATTATCTTATTTACAATAATAACCATTTATCTAGTAAATTTATCCTATTTTTAATTTTATTGTTTAATTTCGCTAAAGATTGTATCATTTCTTCCGATATATGACGAGAAAGCTTTAAGTCTATCGAAAAATCTCCCAGATCTTCTTCTTTCGTACACGGTTTGGAACTTCAGCATATACCGTTTTGCCGCTCGTCAGGAGTACCGCATTTTCTTTTAAATAAAAGACCGTTTCCATGCCGAATTTTTTCTCGACAGCAGCGAAGGCTTCTTCCGATTTAAATGGACGGGTTGTTACGTTATGAGCATCGGAAGCAATAAAATGAGTCAAATCAGCTTCGATCAATTGCTGGGTGAATTTCTTAATATTCTTGCCAAACTGGCCGCAGAGACTCCCCGCGGTAATTTGTGTTAAGGCACCGTTGCTCACAAAGTGGTAGAGTAGGTCCGGATTTTGGATAATCTCCTGGTTTCGCTCCGGATGGACAATAATTGGAACAAGTCCCTTCATCTGGATATCGTACAGCAGTCTTTCCGTAAAGTGCGGAACATGTCCGGACGGAAGCTCGACAAACAGATAAGAGGAATCGGCCAGCGCTATTAACTTTCCTGCCTCCAAGTCCTTCAGCATTTCGCCATACAATCGAATTTCCTGTCCCGGCAAGATCGTAAGTGGGATTTGTTCAGTTGAAAGTACGTCGTTTAACTCAGCCACTTTGGTCATGATGACCGGTCGCTCGTTCGCATAACGCGAGTTGTAATGAGGAGTAGCAACGATTGTCCGAATACCCTGTCTGACGGCTTCTTTGGCCATTTGGATCGATTCCTCGATCGTTTGTGCCCCGTCATCCATCCCCGGTAAGATATGACAATGGATATCGATCATCTTCTACCCTCCTTCAATCTACAGATGTGTTATATCTATTATCTACGAAAATCAAATTTCGTTAAAGGTCTTAGAAAATATTTATATATATGGATAATGATACCATTAATGAAAAACAAAACCATTATACCATGTATTTACTATATTTGTATTTATTAATAATTTGTTTTTTGCAAATTTAGTCGAAGATAATCGAAATTTTCCAAAAAATCGGTGCATTCCTATGATAAATTCCTCATATGAACCGTTTTCCAAGAAGGTTCTGTCCATGATGGATTTCAGACATAGAAAAACACCTCAAAAATATGTTAACATACGTATTATGCTGCATCCATTTTTAAAGGTGTTAATATTTTATATTTAAGTTAACATACGTCGGTTGATGAACAGAGCTAAAGCTATGCTTTAACCGAGGTCGATTCATCTACACGACTGAAATCGCGAGTATTCTCGGCTAGTTGATAAAATTGAATCATTATGCTATATCCTTGCCTTGATAGACATTTCATTATTAAGGTGTTTATCAATTGGTATAGACATTCTTTAAATAAGACAGTGTCGGTCCATATCCTTTTTGTGGAATATCCTGAATGTAGTGGTTTATAAACTTATTGTCAGAAATCGACTCAAAAACCACTGATGACTTCACTTCAATCCGCCATTCCTCAACCGAAAGATTAATATTTGTCTGATTTATTTTCCCGTTATTATCAACAATGGTTTCTAATACTGTTGGAGAATAAATGTAATATGTGTCAGAACTTGATTGTCCAAGCCTATTCTTTAATTCTCTCTTTAAGAAGGGATGTTTCATTATTCTATCTGGCAAAATCTTGTTAGCTGCTTTTATATATGCATCAGCGGAATCCATACCGTTGTTCATATAATGGACTTTCTGATCCTCTATTAAATCCCCAATACTTCTTCCCGAATCCGTTAGTCTTTGAAGTTCTCTATCTGCTATAAATAAAGGATCGAGGGTTGGAACTGTATCAAAATCGCGAACAGCTTCTTCAGTTTTTTCCAACAAAACATTGGTTCCAGCTAGTGCCGCTTGTTCTACAACAAGATTAGCCTGCTCTTTAACAATATATACCTTTACTATATTAATAATAAGAACAAATATAATAGCCACTATACTTAGCAGCCAAAGCATATAAATAGCAGCATTTCCTTTTTCATTTTTCAAATAGATCATGGTGAAAGCAACACCTTACCATATGCCTCTTGTTCTAAGTCCAAAGTAGCCTTCATTCTCCATCTCTCAGGTATAAAGTTTATATAGTGATCGGTATGTAAAATTAGTTTAAAATGCCCATTACCATTATACTCTGTAACAGCTAAATCTTTATATTTTATTACACTACTATTCCCTAAAGTATCTTTAGCCACGCCAATGGCTTGATTCAAATCATCTGTTGCAGCAAACGTTTTTGCAGCATCATTTACAGCTGTTTTAGCGGTAAAAACAGCATAACCTGTCCCGACGACTTGCCAAAGCAATAAAAAAAAGAGAAAAAAGAAGGGTAAAATCCCTAAAAATTCAATACTGATAGATCCTTTTTCATTTTGCAAACTGGGGAGTGAAGCTTTTTTCTTCATGATCAATATCCCCCAATCTGTTTAGTTTATATTGGATATACCAGACGTGAAATAAGACAAGTAACCAAGAGGAAAAGATCTCTTCTTCATATGCTTCTTCTACTATTTCTTTTATTCTAAATACAGAGTAATAAAGAAGTCCGAGGAAATAAAACGAGACAATAATATCAATTGAATCAAATATCGCTATACCGTAAGGAGATAGAATGATAGAGCCAATGAACCGATTGAGAAAGGAAAAAACTAATATGACAGTAAATAATAACCACCATTTAAAAGGAATAACATGAGATCTTTTAAATTCTTTAATGGTTTTTTTTCTGCTTAAAAACCAGTATCCAATATAAATTCCTAAAGAAAGAAATGTAAAAAGTACAACAAGTCCGACGGGAACCTTTTTAAACCCTTTAATATTTTCTTTATTTGTTTCCGGCATTTCAATCACCTAAATTCCTAAACTAAGTCTTTTCTGTATTTAAACGTTAAATAAAAATAAATAAGTGGAAATAATAGTGAATTGATTAACGCTCTTAATGTAATATAAACAAGATTATTATTCTCAAATTGATCGATGAAATAAAGAGAGCCTGACCAAACCAATACATTTAACGAAACAATAATCAATACATCTAAAAGAATAAATATATGCTCCCTTTTCATGACGTTCCAAACAGCCTTTATCGTTTCTCTAACTGTCTCCTTATCTGTATAAAGAGGAAGTAAAAGAATCATGTTTATGGCAATAAAAGTTGGAATGAACAATAAAACAGAACCTAGCATTCCCACGATATAAAAGGCAATCGTTAATAGTGCCACAATGCCGAACTTTTGAAAAAAGACCGATAATAATTTGATAAACTTCAATTCCTTATCTTCAAAATCCATCTTTACCATATAGAAAAACGGCGGAAATAAAATCGTAAAGTTTAGTATCCACATGCAAAAAGCAGGAATATTTTCATATTGGATCGTTTCTAATCTAGTCATGTAGACAATGGCAAAGAAGCTAAAAAATGTTACTGGCACGACTAAAACACAACATGCGAGCAGAATGTTAATGATATTTCTGTTATAAATATCTGTTACCTTTCTAAGCATGATGAATCCCCTGTCTTTTAATAGCAACGTTTACGGTAATAAACGTTGCTATTAATGATAATGATGAATTAATGACTAATCCGCTGTTCACTTCCATCGGATCTGCCAAAACCATAATATCTAAAAAATAGAACGCAAAAAATAGATTAAAAACGGTTAACGTTATACTTGATAAATAACTCGCAAAATAAGGGGTTTTTGGGTTCCATACTGGTGCGAGTATTCCGTTAAGAACATACGAAACCCCATACATGGTTGTTAATAAGATCCCAATATGATTAAGTTGGAAAAAACCGAGTATAAAGGATATGGTTATGAACACTAGTAAAACCATTCCAAGCGTTTTTAGGAATCCAGAAAAACTGAACATTTCTTCCACCTATTCCTTTAAGTAATGTTTTAGCTATCGCTTTTTATTCATTCATACTATTTTTTCACTTTTACTTTCTTTAACAGTGACGTTGAGACAAATGTCATAAGTAAACCAATAATAAAAGCAAAGGATGATACATAAAATGCTCCCTGATAATCATTTAAAAGTACAAGAATTGCCATTTCCTGTCCATAACGAAACGATAGTGCGCCTAAAACAAGTAAGACAAGAACAAGGACCACTATTGCTTTTGCCAGTTTTGATTTTTCAGGCTTATCAAAAGCCTGAAAAATCATCTCTCTTTTGTAAAGGGCGTATACTAGAACCAATACATACATCGCAAGGGCCAAGAAAAATAATATCGTGTCGCTCAAAATTCTAAACAAGGGCATTACTGCAAAAAAGCCCATTGTAATGATCAATAAAAAAGCGGTTAAAGAGTTGTAGCGGATTAATTCCATATTATTTTTCCACCAAACCCAAGATAAGCTCATTTCAAAAGCGGTGATCAGGATAAAGATTAAGAAAGTGATAAGTGATCCAGAAGGAACAAAGCTTAACAATGTTCCAAATAAAACATTTGAAATAAGCAAGTAAACAGCATTGCTGCTGCCAATAAACGTTTTAAAGTTCCTCAGATTTTTATCCAAATAAACCACCTAATTTCTTAATGCCGCCTCCTATCCAGTCATACGCCTTCTTGATTCCACCGGAGACCGCTTTTTTCAATCTTCTGCCAGTAGCTGTTCCATTAATTAAATAAGTTGTTGTTAGACCAGCAAGCAATCCTGCCCCCGCTCCTACAACAGTTCCTAAACCTGGAACTGCTGAGCCTGCAACTGCTCCCGCTGCAACACTCGAAGCAATGCTTCCAATCGCAGTTGAACCTACCCCAATGGCTATATCTGTGGTTAAGTCTGCTGCAAAATCAGTGGATCCCAAACCAATATCCTTTTTTGCTCCCCACTGATAATTATATATACTTCCTGCCGCTGTCGTAATATAGCCAACCGGACCGCTCAACTTCAAGACATTGCTTTTGGCAAAAAAATCTTTATTTATTACACTGCTAGAAAGCCAGTTTTTCGGATTAACTATTTTTTTAGTGAAGGGGTTCCAGCTATTATTGACAGCCTTCTTAACCGAGCTTGAAATATGACTCCATGCGCCTTTATCAGTAGTCTTTAACTTTTTGCTATCTAAAAAGGCATTTAGTCTTGCTTCACTAATTCTTCTTGAATTAGGCCCGAGGGTTTTTTCCTCGCCATTAAAACTATAATTTTTGTATTTTTGATAGAGCCGGTCAAGCAAACTATTGCTATAACCATTTTTCCCATAAACCCTATAATTGGTAGAACCTTCTATTTGTTCATATTTAAATCCCGCCTGCATCGACAACATGCCGCCTGCAACATTTTGATTTAAAAACCCTAATCCAAATGTTTTGAAATCACCTAAAGCTCCGGATAAATGGCCAAATATTCCCTTTGAACTGTCTATTGATTTAAAAACAACATTATACCAAGGAGGTACTTCATCAGTGCCCGAAGAACCTCCAGAAGAAATATCCCCTTCTCCTTTACCGGTTCCCCCTAATTGACTTTTGCTACTATTTACTGCTTGTCCCCCGTTTGGATTGTTCCCAGCATCTGTAGCTTGTCCAGTATTTGTGGCTTGCCCGGCTTTAGGCCCTTGACCGCTTTCGATTTTCCCATTACTGTTTGGTCCTTTACCGCCATTTATTGCTTCGTTGCTCCCAGCACTCTGACCTGCATTTATCCCTTGACCGCCAGATAAATTGGATCCTCCTTGAATCCCTTTCCCTGCTTCCAATCCTTTAAGCTGCCCATAAAGAGATCCAGGCTGTAAAGGAGTAACATTGGGAATGAGAAAAATACCGCTGTTAAAAGGGCTATTAGGAAGAATGGGCTGTCCTGATGCTACACCTGAATTTCCAGGAAGATTTGCATCCCCTGGGTCATATACCTGTCCTGGAACAATAAACTGGCCGCCTTGTATTGGTTCACCTGGTGCAATCGATTGACCAGGGGTTATCGCTTTTCCCGGTCTAATAAATTCTGCGTAACT
>NZ_CAMLDX010000120.1 GCF_946478885.1 uncultured Bacillus sp.
CATCACTGAGGAATGGTTTTTGCTTTCAACTCTTCAATATATTGATAGGCTCTGTCGATTTCCTCAACAGTGTAGCGTTGCTTGCTTTTTAACGTAAATATCTTCTTTTGAACTTCCTCTTTTGGCAGGGTATCAAAATATAACACCGTAGAGACAAGCTCAAGAAACCTTGCATTTTGCCCGTTCATATCGCTAAAGCACTCCTCAAGATGGGGGATTGCCTGCTGATTCTCTGTCAAAAATTCAGTTCCACCTTCTGTTAAGGTGTAACGGTACTGATAATAACCGCCCTTTTTCTCCTTGACTTCCTTTAAAAAGCCCATATTGCACAGCTCTTCTACCCGAACAGTCAGCTCCTCTGAATACGGACCATAAAAGTGAAATTGAAATTTTTCACAGAAGGGAAAGGATAATTTTTTTGCAATGAAAATCATCTTCTGAAGTTTCTTCCTTCCGATCACTTCGCCGGAAACTGCAATGGCATGCATGAGTTTAGCATGATCTTTTAACAAAATCGTTCATCTCCTACTCCAAAAATACATATTCTCTAGTTCGTCATCATAAGGAGTCACTGTATTCATTCCGTCTTAACAGCGGACTATTCCTTTATAGAAACTGATAGAAAAATCACTTTATTTTGACATAGTATTTTCTAAATCCAGCAGTCGGCGGATCTTCTGTTTAATCTCTTTATGCGTGCTGTCGTCACTAATGAAATCTAAAGGAAAATATAATTTATGATCCGTTCTTCTTTTACCCGAAATGGCATCCACTATCTCGGATTCTCTTGAAAGCTCGCGAATTTCACCATTGCTCATCAGCAATTGTATAGGCATTCGCTCCTCTTCCTCTCCGGGACGGTAAAAATCATACGGGAGATCAGACGATGAATCCACGACCAGATAATATTCCGGATCGAGTTCAGCCTGTTCAAACAGCCGGATCAGCTCGTTTAATTTCTTATATTCCCTTGCCGGATCAAACTCGGTATATTTAAATAGATTGCGGTTCATAAAACGGCTGCAAAGGTCCCTTAAAACAGGGTCTTCCTCCTCCTGCCACATTTGGAAATAATATAAAATGATTGATTCATTAAGCTTAATATAATCCTCAACAGTAATGTTATCCTCAAATATCGAGTAAAAATGGACAGGATGGTATTTAAAGCAATACTGCTGTTCGTACAAAGCCTTTGCCCGATGCAAAATCTTGGTTAAAATCACCTCAGCACTGCGCGTCACTGGGTGGAAATACACCTGCCAGTACATTTGATAGCGGCTCATGATATAATCCTCAACCGCATGCATGCCGCTCTTCTTAATAACAATCTGGTCCTCTCGCGGACGCATGACACGCAAAATCCGCTCCATGTCAAAATGGCCGTAACTTACACCGGTAAAATACGCATCACGCTGTAGATAATCCATCCGATCGGCATCAATTTGGCTAGAGATCAAGCTGACAACCAGTTTATCTTGATAGGTTTTGGCAATCACTTCGGCTACTTTTTTCGGAAAATCAGGTTCTACCTTTCTTAAAATCCGATTGACCTCTGTATCTCCTAAAATAATAGCCTGGGTAAAATACTCATGGTCAAGCTGAAATACCTTTTCAAAGGAGTGGGAAAATGGACCATGTCCCAAATCATGGAGCAGAGCCGCACTAAGAGAAAGCAGGCGTTCATCATGATTCCATCCCGGGCGCCCGTCGAACACATCATCCACGATACGGCGGACGATTTCATAGACGCCAAGCGAATGATTGAAGCGGCTGTGCTCGGCCCCGTGGAAGGTCAAAAATGTGGTTCCAAGCTGCTTGATACGCCGTAAACGTTGGAATTCCTTTGTTCCAATCAGATCCCATATCACGCGGTCACGCACATGAACATAGCGGTGAACCGGGTCCTTAAATACTTTTTCCTCAAGCAGCTTTTCCTCTGAATATGCCATCTCTTCCTTCCTTTCCTAAAAACAGTTTCATCCCGGATCATCATTCCCGTTCAACATAACATCCTTATCCATTATATCGTCTTCTCAGTCTTTAATCTCTAATCTTTTCTACAAAGTTTCATCTAAAAAGCGAGGACACTCCGTCCCGCGATGTGTGACCTTCCAGACTGTACCGGCACACCAGTGTTTGACGCAGAACCATCTTTCTTTTCTCTCGGCTAAGATATGGAGATAAAGGAAGGGTAAAAGTACACTAGATACTAAACCGCAACAGGGCACTAGTCTACGTATATTTATCCAATCAAAAGAAAAAATCCCCTGAGACAAAGTCAAAGGCGAATTTATTTTTTCAGCTTTTTATTTATTTTCTCTTCCAGCTCTGCTTCCGACATTGCCGCAACCGGACGGTTATTGACAAAAACAAAGGCCTTCTTTCTGCCTGGTCCGCAATAGGATTGACAGCCGATTTCAATTTTAGCATCTGGATCAATTCTTTTTAACATTGGAAGCAATGTTTTTAAATTGACAGCCTGGCAATCGTCGCAGACACGAAATTCATTACACATATTCGCCTACAATCCTTTCTATAATAAGTGAAAAAATGATTTCTACCTTCATTTTTCACAAAAAATCCGAACCTTTTTTTAATTTTTCACTAAATGGTATTGTACAGCTTCTTTTCTTGCATTGCAAGGTACAATGATTCCCTCACAGCACATTCGCTCATTTCATCACGGGATCTTCATTTTCCATCTCTGCAGCCGCCATTTAGAGCCTACTAGCGATGATTTAACATGATCACTGTAAAGAAGAAAGGCTCTGCCCCTGCCTCAATTGAGCGATAGCTATCCGCCTTTTTTTGCAAAATCTACTATCCTTTTAATCACCCTGTATAAGTTGTCCTAATATTGGACAAGATGAAACTAACAAGATGTTAAAAAAGGCTGAATTTCCCCTATATTCTTTATTCCTTTGGTGCAGACAGCGGCTGAAAACTCCTTTCAGGACTATGCTTTGCTGAATAGACCAAGGGTTATTCAGAATATCCGGAGACACAGCCTCAAAAAATAGTTAAATCAAATATTAGGGAGTTGAAAAAATGAAAGTTCGTCAAGATGCTTGGACGGAAGAAAATGATCTGCTGCTTGCTGAAACAGTCCTTCGCCATGTGAGGGAAGGAAGTACCCAGTTAAATGCTTTTGAAGAAGTAGGTGATAAGCTTAATAGAACATCGGCTGCCTGCGGATTCCGCTGGAATGCGGTGGTTAGACATAATTATGAAAAGGCGCTGCAGCTGGCAAAAAAGCAGAGAAAGCAAAGACAAAGAATACTGGGAAAGGAACAGGGAGGAAAGAAAAAACTCTTATATTCGCCACCTGAACCAAGTATGGAGGATCTAACGACAGTCGTCAGCGCAGAGGAGCCTGCAGAAATATTCAGTGAAATGTCGGAGGAACTGACCTATGAACCGGTAGATGCCGTGGCAGATAGTACCTATACAGCCGATGTCAAGCTGAACTTGAGCACCGTCATTGCTTATTTACAAAGCTTAAATCATTCAAATCTTCATGCAGAAATTTTAAAAAGCGAGAATGAAAGATTAAAACGTGAAATGGCTGATTTAAAGATTAAAAATAAAGAGCTTCAGGGAAAACTGGACAGTATTGAGGAAGATGCGACCAGTATGCAAGAAGATTATGAGACATTGATGAAGATCATGAACAAGGCTCGTAAATTAACATTATTCGAGGAAGAAGAACGCTCTTCTACCAAATTTAAAATGGACCGCAATGGAAATTTGGAAAAGGTTGCGGAATAGCAGACGGACAGAGTAGCTGTCCCGATCATCTCCGCAGAAAAAGCCGGTGTCTTGAAACTCCGGCTTTTTCGTATGAATATTTGCCTTTTTTAACCTCTCGTTTTCTATCACCTAAAGCCTCGCACACAATCACAATTAAAGCAAGGCATCAAAGTTTATGACAAACAGAGCCAGAGCAAAAATCAGCCATACACTCGGCAAAACCAACTGTTTGATGCTGTCTTTTATTTTAATATGAGTAAAAATAGCTCCAATCATTGTTATAACAAGAAGCAGACTTCCCCAGGCAGCAAAGGCTTCATGCCAAATACCGACAATCACAGAAACCGCTGAAATGACCTCAATAATCCCCGTTAACACTCTAAACCAGGCGGGATACCCATAATGCTTGAAATTATCCTCCATTTGCTGAGAGCCAAACTTCAACACACCAAACAAGAGAAACCCTAAGCCCAAAATAATCTTCAAAATAAGCGATAAAAGTTCCATTTATGTCATCTCCTTTTATCCTCTTTCCTACTATTAGATATTCAGGAAACCGCTGCATTATGATAAGTCTGCAGCAAAATTTGAATAAAAGGCTTCTTTTGCATAATGGAACACCTTGTCCCATTCATTCTTATCCGAAGTTCGCAGCTAAGCCATCAGCTTGTTATTCCGCTCCAGCATCCGTTCATAATAGCCTTCAAACAAAGACATCTCATCCGCCATCAATGTCCCCGTATAAAGCTTAAGCGCTTTAGACCTCAAGACATTCAAAAATCGCAGCATCACATTCTGAATCGTAAGCGGCTTTTGCAAAAGCTCAGATAGCGACGCCATCACCTCTGGTTCAATATGTGGGTAGGCATATTTCGTCTCCATTCCTTGCATGCTTTTTTCATAAAACCCTTTAATGACTTCCGCACGCCTGCTACCACTGCCATTTACGCAAAGATATATCTGTACCGCTGCCCCTTTTCGCAGCCGACGCTGTGAAATCCCGGCAAATTTCCTGCCGGAGATACTTAAGTCATAGCTTCCCGGACAATAGGAACCGAAGATTTCCCGTGCCTCAATCTCCTCGGCAACATCGGCAAACATGTCTTGCACAAGGTGCCACATAGCATCATAGCCGCGATTAATATCAATTCCTTTGTTCTTTTCCGTAAACACAAGCGTCAGATTCAGCACCCCCTCGTCAAGAACCACCGCCAGACCTCCGGAGTTTCGAACAATTACGTCATAGCCTTGTTCCTTTAAAAAATGGATGCCTTCCGTCAAATAAGGGAGCTTCGTATCCTGAATCCCAAGCACAATGGTATCACGATGCACCCAGGCACGGGCTGTTGCCGGAGCGCTTCCGCTTCCTACCGAGGCGCACAGCGTATCATCTGTGCCGAATGATTGCAAGGCACTCATGTATTGTCCCGACAAAGACTGATCTAAGACCCGCCATGTATCCTGTACTAATAAATTCTCATTCGCTGTCATGAATCTTCTCCTTATCCCTTCACTCTACTCTCATTATAGCATTCCTTCTTTGCCAAATTGGGATGCTGGATAACAGGCAAAAAGGACAGCCTTTGCAGGTCCGGTCTTTAACAGGATGCCTAATGGGTTATCATACCAGCACGGTCGTTTTCCAGCCATCAAGTTACTTTCTTTCCAGCCTGCAGCCGTCTTTCCATGTTAACCGATTCGGCTCACACGGATAGCGCGTGTTTTCAGCTTACACAAGCACTCCAGAGACGTAGCCTTTATCATGAGCAAATAGAAAAAGAGCCGCCCCAAAAGGCACGAAATACCTGAAGGGGCAGACTCTTTTTGCTGTACAAAAATCAGTGGTTGATTAATCAGCGATCGCCTGTGTAGCAGTGATTAACGCTAATTTATAAACATCCTCATCATTGCATCCGCGAGAAAGATCGTTTACAGGTGCATTCAGCCCTTGAAGAATCGGACCAAGTGCCTCAAAGTTTCCTAAACGCTGAGCAATTTTGTAGCCGATGTTACCTGCTTCCAGACTAGGGAAAACAAATACAGTAGCTTGTCCTTTAATCACGGAATCCGGAGCTTTCTTTTGCGCTACAGAAGGAACAAAGGCCGCATCAAATTGCAGCTCACCGTCAATTACCAGCTGTGGATCGCGTTTCTTTGCCTCTGCAACAGCGGTAATGACCTTTTCTGTTTCCGGAGATTTTGCCGAACCCTTTGTAGAGAAGCTCAGCATCGCCACGCGAGGGTCGATATCAAACAGTTGTGCTGTTTTTGCGCTTTCAACAGCGGTTTCCGCCAAATCATTACTGTCCGGTACAATATTCACTGCGCAATCGGCAAATACATATTTTTCATCTCCACGCACCATAACGAAGGAACCCGATACCTTGCTTACACCCTGTTTCGTTTTAATGATTTGCAATGCCGGACGAATTGTATCAGCTGTTGAGTGAGCTGCACCGCTTACCAATCCATCTGCTTTATTTGTGTAAATCAGCATAGTGCCAAAATAATTTTCGTCTAACAAGAGCTTGCGGGCATCCTCTTCGGTTGCCTTTCCTTTACGGCGTTCCACAAATGCAGCGACCAATTCGTCCATCCCTGCGTATGAAGCCGGATCATATATTTCAATAGAATCAACCGAAACATTCAATTCCTTTGCCTTTGCTTCTACTTGCTCAATATTGCCGATTAAAATCGGCTGAACAATTTTTTCCTCTGCTAAACGTGCTGCAGCTGTTAAAACACGTTCATCTAATCCTTCTGGAAAAACAATTTTAACATTTTTGCCAGATAATTTCTGCCTTAGTCCAGAAAATAAGTCACTCATTACTTGTCCTCCTAAAATCATTTTCCTCTATTAGGATACCCTACCAACATAAAAATTCAAGCAATAGTATGGCTTAAATTCCTCATTTAAAAATGTTCTATTATTAGCATATTTTCTAATACTCTCACACTTTTTATACGATACTGCCTTATAACTATTTCCTATATCTATAAAATTATTCGTGCAAAGTATCTGTAATGGCTTTCTTTAGGACTTTTGGTAAAATTATGTTATAGTATTGGGTGATAACGGCTATGTTAAAGCAGGAACCCACCGTACAGGTTCAATATGATTGATGATCAGTAATGAACTTAACAAAGCCTTGATTAATTAATATACAACAAGGGGTGTAATGTATGAGTGAAGCAGCAAAAACGCTAGATGGATGGTATTGTTTGCATGATTTCCGTACAGTCGATTGGACAACATGGAAGATGCTTTCAAGTGAGGAACGGGACGCGGCCATTACTGAGTTTCTCGGGCTTGTGGACAAATGGAACACCACACAGGAGGAGAAAAAAGGCAGCCATGCCCTTTACACAATTATCGGCCAGAAGGCAGATTTTATGATGATGATCTTGCGTCCAACGATGGACGAATTAAATGAAATTGAAACTGAATTTAATAAAACAAAACTAGCCGAGTTTACGATCCCGGCTCATTCCTATGTCTCTGTTGTTGAATTAAGCAATTATCTTCCATCTGAAGAAGACCCATATCAAAATCTGCAAATTCAGGCGCGACTTTACCCTATTCTGCCTAAAGCAAAATACGTTTGCTTTTATCCAATGGACAAGCGCCGCCAAGGCAATGATAACTGGTATATGCTTCCAATGGAAGAGCGCCGGGAATTAATGCGAAGCCACGGCATGATTGGTCGTAAATACGCAGGCTTAGTCAAGCAAATTATTAGCGGATCCGTTGGTTTTGATGATTATGAATGGGGGGTCACCCTGTTTTCAGATGATGTTCTGCAATTTAAAAAGCTTGTTTATGAAATGCGCTTTGATGAAGTAAGTGCACGATACGGGGAATTCGGCTCCTTCTTTGTCGGCAACCTTCTTCAGGAGGAACGCATCCGCCCATTTCTTAATGTATAAATATATCAAGAAAAGAGCCTTGCATCATGTTTAACGGTTCCGTTTTACGGGTGCAAGCAGATCAATACTATTAAAATTCATATGATTTTTATGCTCAAAAACGCTGTTGAAAATATTCCAACAGCGTTTTTACATTTTCTTGGAAGAATCCCGGTATCGGAACCCTTTAGCATCATATCAGTCTCTTTTTTTGGTATAATCAGGCCCCTTTGACCATATCCATAAGTTAGTGAGTTATTTATTTTATTTCTTCCTGCGGCCAATCAGGAATTTTCATTATGAACTCATGAATAATGAAGGCTATCATAGAATGTCCTCTTACCTGAGACACCTGCTAGATGAGCCATGGAACCTTGTTTCTATTGCACATAGGAAAAAAACAACCTACTGCGTCATGCAGCAATGATGAATGGAGATAATTGATTAGGAGGGAATCAAATGAATCAATCAGGTTATGGTCAATATGGGGGGTATCAGCCTTACCCATCTTATGGATACCCAAAACAAGTACCTTATTATGGAGGCCCTGCCTCAACTTCTCCAACACAGGCACCGACAAGCGGATTTCCGCCAGTTGGTGCAGGAACAGCTGCAGGAGCCGTAAGCGGAGGAACGGCTGCAGCTGGGGCACAGGTACCAGGAATGCTGCCGATGGAACAGTCTTATATTGAGAATATCCTTCGTTTAAATAAAGGAAAACTTGTAGATGTCTACACAACCTTTGAAAATAACACGCAGTGGAATGCCAAAGTCTTTCGGGGACTGATAGAAGCAGCCGGACGCGACCATTTAATCTTAAGTGACCCGCAGTCGGGCGTCAGATACTTAATCCCCATGGTTTATCTTGACTATGTCCAATTTGAAGAGGAAATTGAATACGATTATCCACTTGGAACATCACCAGGCCTGGCCACTTATCCACCGCGATAAAAGCCTTGTTCAAGAACACTGTTGCTCATCGCCTACAGAGCAATTTCTCAACGGGGCGAATGTTACTTTAGTCGCAACCAACTTGCTGCCTGACTATGCTGCAAGTTGGTTGGATAAAATCAGCGAAGATTCACAGGAGTTTCTAGAGAAAGAGTCTGCGTTAAGG
>NZ_CAMLDX010000121.1 GCF_946478885.1 uncultured Bacillus sp.
ACTAATGGGGGCGTTAGTGTAAGAACAATTCAGCGATTTTAGGATTGAGACATATCTTAGTTATGCCATTAAAGGGCGCTTTAATGGCATAAGGATCACAGAAATGATCAAACTTCTTTATAAAAACAAGATTTAAATCTACTAGAAAAGAATCCATTTTGATCAATTTTTCAAAATGGATTCTTTTTATTTATCGTAAAATACTGGTTTGTGAGGTGTTTTTGATCAAACTTTATTTCATTAACTATACTAAAAAAATCGGCGTACATTATGTTGAATATGTACGCCTTTTTAGTGAGAATTCAACATCTTTTACACATTAATCGTACCAAATAAATTATGTCTACTATGTATGATATATGAGCGTCAGCGATCCCTTTACTTTGAAGAAGTGTCGTGTAACTTTGATAGGTGTTGGAGCTGGGGTAACCTGATCCCTATCCAAGAGAAACACACGACACTGCAAGGTTCAAAGTCAAGGGCATATATTATACATGTCTAATATAATAAAACCCTATAAAATCAAGGAATTTTCACCTTTAGTCTAGATAAATTCAAATGCAACATTAGGATGTAAACAAGGAAAATGGCCAGACAAAAAACGCAACCAATTAAAGATTGCGTTTTACAATTCCGTTTATATGTGAGTGACTTTTATGAATTGAAGCCAACATACTCTTTAATCCGAATATTAATTACTCTCTAAATCCTATATAAAATGAATCTTTGTGTAAAATTCGATTATATGCATACCATGCTGCAAGCCAGCGCCCATGAGTATTGTTTGCATCTCTGGGAATGTATCGTACAGAAAACCTGCCATCACCCTTGCCGGCTCCTTCATATGTGCTGGCAAATGGAAATTCATCACATTCATATCCTTCCGGTTTATTAAGATTCTTACATGCTTGATTTTTGGCATTAGTATTCTTGTTAACTTGTTCTCTGTCATATGCAGAATAAATTCGAGTGAGTGGAGGCTTAGGATCCTTCCCTGGGATTAAGCTTCCTTCTGAGGTCAAGGCGTCTTTATGATGCTGAAAAGCTTCTTTCATAATATTAAAGTACGGATCATTCATATTATAGGTAAAGGTCGGAATGAAATTCGCAAAGATAGCCCCTTCTCTTTTAGAAAAGCCAGGAGTAAACAGATAATCGGCTGAGTCCATTCGAATGGTTTCTTTTGGACCATCATTTGTGAGTGGAGGATATTTTTTGCTAGGTGGATCTACAGTTATACTTGGCCACATATCCATGTAACTTACCTGATCCTTATTATTATTCGTAATTGGTGGGGCTTCAGATGTAATATAAAACTGGTAATGACTGCTTGATTCCCAATTTGCCAATGTTCTTGTGACATTTTCATCCGCACCAGTACAATCACGGGTCTCTGAAATACCGTCACATTCCGTGCTGAGGGTAACTTTTGAACCTCGCCATCCTTTGCTGTCAAAGTCTGTATCAATATCGTCTATTGTATAATTGTAAGTAACTCCCCGAAATCCGTTATATCCATTTGCAATAGCGGTTACTCGAAAGGCAACCCAGTCACAACCAAATGGAAACCAACTTGGACCACATCCGGCTGGATCGCTATACACAACGTAGTTCGACCAACATTGAGAATAACGGTTTTTAATCCAACCTGATGCTGCCTTTTCATTCTCCACACAGGAATCAAATGTTATATCATCGTACTGAAATGAAGGGGGGGTCCAATCATCTCCATCTGAAGCAGTAATGGAATTCGCCATAACGGAATCTTTTCCCTTATCTGTTCTTTCCTCCATTATCGTAACCGCATTTTTCTTAACCTCTGAATTCATTTGCTCCAGCGTTTGTTCTCTTGGGCTGTGTTTTTGACTTGATATTAGCCCTAATGTTTCCGGAGATTTCCCTTGTTTCAGTTGGCTAATAACTTCATCTGCTTTTTCGGGATCACTCGTTGGAATAAAATATAATTCTGGTTTTGCTTGATTGATTTCATTTTTTTCTTTTTCCGTAACTTCTGACGAGAAATTTACTTTAGCCTCCTTTTCAACTGGAGCAGCAAAAAACATGCATAAAGTGAAAAGTAAGGCCACAAATTTGTAGTACTTTTTCATTATCCTTCCTCCATTTCTTATTTCCAAAAAAATTTCAGTATGAATCCTCGCACCATGCTAAACAACTTTTTTCATTACTCCAAAGCAGGAACATCATTGTTTTCATTTTCTTTTGCGCTTTTTTTGCATTAACACTTTCATTAAATACAAGAGTTTAAAGTTGTAAACTTCACGTATTACAGCGTTTTTCCGTAGCCTTGAAAGAAAAAAGTAGCCATCATCGGTCATACGGTCAAAACGTTCGTAATCTAGGTAACCACGGTCAAACACATACATGCATTCTTTGTCATCTACCATGATTTCGAGCTGGCCACGGTCATGTTCTTTGGCCGTTGTCATAACGGCTTTTTCAGGATAGGAAGTTTCCTTTTCCATAAACACAAGACGAAGATGCAACTTCACTCCAGCCTTTGTTTTGCGGAATTCTGCTTATTTGTGATTCGTCAAATTGAGTGGCAATGTGCTTGAATCTATGATTTTTATTGGCATCACAAGTTTCGTGTAATGCGTTTTGACAAGAATTTATGACACTAAATCAAGAAAAAGCCTTTGGAATAGATTTGGATTCATACCATTTAAACAACGTGACAGCTGAGAAATACTAATCGAATCAAGGTCGATCCCTTTTTGAAGCTGGTCATCGAAAAGACAATCGCCTAAGGCATGAAGGCTTTCAACTTCCAGTAGCTGCGCAAAAAGCAGTAATTTTAAGAACGACTTTGTCGTTAATTTTTTCGTATAGTCATCTAATTTCATCGTTTTCACCTATTCCTCAAATAATTGAAGATTTATGGGTGAAAACCATTGTCCAAATGAAGTTTTTCGTGTAATCTTGTCCATGAGAGAGTCCTTTTTTAGTGGATTTGGACGGGTTACCACCTGACTTTATCTATTATAAAGGACTTTTTCTTTAAATAAAATAATAAATTTGAATATTTAGATTATTTTTAATAGTGAAATTTAATTGGTGCAACACTAGTGTGTAATAACCTAAATTAAAAATTTCCATTTTTTATCACCCTCACCCCCATATAGTAAAATATTACAAAATTTTCATATTATATATAAAATAATTTCATAAGGGGATAAATACTGAATATTCCTAATTTATTTCTCCATATCAGAACTTTCTACATATCACAATTTGCTTAGAGTTTGTTTTCCACTAAAAATTGTTGATTTGAAATAAAGTCGTGATGTTTATAAAAAAGATGCGATGTTTATAAAAAAGTCGTACCGTTTTGAAAAAAGTTTAACCGTTTGCAAAAAAGATGAACCGGAATTTCCTACCTCTTTAAAGATTGCGAGACCACTTACTATTTTATAGGTGGTCTTTTTAGTTTTTAGGAAAATAAAAAAGACATTAAGAGAGTATAATGGTATGTATTAAAAATAAGGAGTTAAAAATGAATCTATTTGAATTATTTAAAATGTGGGTAAATCATCCAAAAAGAGGAAGTGGGAGAAGCAATTTAGATAAAACAGATGAATGTTGGAAACAGGTGTTACAAGATATTCGTAAGTGGGAGAACAGTGAAGATGAAGATGACAATGAGTTTGCAAAATATCTACTGTATACAGGGAAAATAAGAAGAGCTCATTTAGACCTTGATGAAGTGAATTTAAATAATCATTATGTTTCATGGACATCAGCTGAAAATTTAGAAGATTTATATTGGTTCGATTCATCGTGTTCTCATACAATAATTACAGCAGAAGCAACAAAAGATAATCCGGGAATTAGTGTTAAAGGATTTATAGAAGCTATGAAACTTGATATTGAAAATTTCGAATTAAACTCACCGGCAATCAGAGCAGAACAAGAAGTGATTTTTCCATTACAAGAAAAATCAATATTAAGCATTGAAAAAATAAAAATAAAATAGAGATGAAAAATGACATTAAATCCTTAGGAACAGAAGGGTTTTTTGACGTTAAATAATAGTTCTAGTAACCACTTACTCTATGGAAAATATAACCTTTCATTCAAACTTACTTATGATATTGCGGAGGTTTTAAAAGTACATATTGAAGTTCTGTTTTGGTTTGAAGAATAGGTTAGGTATAAGTAAACAGTTAAAATAGATATGTTCATGAGTTTTGATCAATCTTTATTCAAAACTATAGCTTTTTATATGCGATGAAATTAAGATTTAATCGTAATTTTTAATCAAACTTTATTATAAAATTACACTTGATACGAAAGGGAATAGGCGTTTTTTATTTGTCGCTTGAACCATGCAAAACAAATATTATCACGAATCGTCCCGGCAATGATCGGACTTTCCTGTGAAACATAGCCGATTTGACTGTGCCAGGATGATAGTGAAAATTGATTGATTGACTCATCTCCAAGCCTAATCGCCCCTTGCTGCGGCTGGTAAAAACGTTCAAGTAACGAAAATAGAGTGGTTTTCCCGCTGCCGCTTGGACCAACAATGGCGGTTGCTTTCCCGGCAGGTGCGGAAAAATGAATATCCTTGAGTACTTCATCCCCTGATTTATAGGAAAAATGGAGATGTTCGACATGTATCGGCTGACGCATATTGGCAATCAGCTGACTGGATTCATTCTCTTCCTCTTCTGAGTCAAGAATTGCTATAATTCGTTCGGTCGCAACGGTTGCTTTTGAAATTGTGTAAAAAAGCCAGCCTTTTTGCCCAAGCGGCATGATAATCAGATTCACATCAAACTGATACTTGGCTTCTTCAGGGCTTATTTCTTCCATGCTTCCAAACAAACCGAACCCTGCATTATTAAACAGCACATCTATTCTTCCATGTTCGCTAATGATTTTTTCGATGCATGCTTGAATCTGATCCTCTACGGTTACATCCAATAAAAACGTTACAGCTCCTGCTTTGTGGAGCTCTTTCATTTGATCAATCCGTCTGGCAGCAGCGTAAACGATATGCCCTTCGGACAGAAGCTTTTGAGCGGTTGCTTTACCGATCCCCGATGATGCTCCCGTTATCAGAACGACCTTTTTTCTGGTCATGAAAAATTGCCTCCAACTCCATTTTATTGTTGGCTTCTTCGCCTTGAACTTAGTCCTAGTAACGATTAAAATACTAAAGTTGCAGGAGTGACACCTTTCGGGTACTCTTCTTCCCATGCTTTTTTCTCTATATAGGTTTGGTACCACATGTCTGCAATATGATTAGGATCATTTACTGTATCTACTCCCGGCTCTTTTATGACTACTCCTAGAGCTCGGTGAGCAACAAAAATCCCTCTAGGCAACAGCTCGGTGTGAAGGTTGGCAACGTAATTACGCAAACCCGACATTGCGATTCCCATACTCCCCGCCATGGGGATCGGAAAGAGTGAAGGTAAGCCTGTTGTAAAGAGCAGGGCCCCCTCTTTCCTGGCAAGCATGTCCGGTAACACATTATTGACGACACTTATTGCGCTAGTTACAAATCCTTCAAATGTATCTCTTGCATGTTCCGCTGTTATTTCCAATAAAGAGGTTGGAGGAAAATGTCCTGCCATAGGGCTGAATTCTAGAGCATCGATGTGGCCATACTCTTGTTTAATACCAGCCATAGCTTCATTAATCTGATCTTTATTGTATAGATCAGCTGTGAAATAGGAAGATTCAATGCCAACAATCTTTAATTCATCTACCATCTCTTGAAGCTTTATTGCGTTACGTGCAACTAAGGCAACATGAAAATTTTCTTTGCCAAAACGTTTTGCCAATGACAAGCCTAATCCCTTGCCCGCACCAATAATCACCAATGTTTTCATATGATACAACTCCTTTGAAACTGAATTTTTGTATTTTTCGTTTTTAATTGTATAATGATATATAAATCACCTCAATGGTCATTATTCATCAACGTGATGCTTATTGATCACAATTCGTGTTTGTGACTATTTTCTTTTGAATAGGGGAATTTCAATGGTTAAGGATAAAGTAGATCTACGCGTCCAAAAAACGAAGAGGGCTATTAAAGAGGCATTCTTAACTTTAGTTCAAACCAAAGGTTACGAACGAATCACCGTGCAAGACATTGCCGATACAGCCTTAATAAATCGGAACACATTTTATTTACATTATTTAGATAAGCCTGATCTGGCGGAAAAATTATGTCATGAAAGTTTGAAGAAATTAAATGTATGCTCGAACTTGGATATTACGGAAATCCATGAAATAGATAAGGCAACGTATATTGCGAGTTTAACCACCATGCTTAAAATCATTGAAGAGGACATTGGATTCTTTAAAGCAATGCTTAGCCAGAACGGACTTCCAGACTTCTCCATTCGATTAAATGAAGCGTATAGAAACTTTTTTCTACGCGGCATTGAAGAGCATGATCTTAAGACGAAGGTTGGCTTGAAGTACATGGTCTCTGGGTTAGTGGGCGTAATATGTCTTTGGATCTTGGATCATGAGAACTTAAAGGTTGAAGATATTGTTAAACAACTGAGTGAATTTCATTTTAAAAACGCATTAGACTTAGTGTAAAATGTAAAAAGCATGAGCTAAGGAAATAATGACCATGACGCCCTATTCATCAAGCAATTGGAAGTGTTAAATGGAAATGCATGTCTTCTTCTCGAACCGCGCGTGTCTAAGACATAGCTTAGTATGTTTATCAGATAGTATAGATGTTACCATGATCCTCTTGCAAAATGGAGAGCGGGAATTTGCCTATTCCTAGCGGTTTATTTTGAGGTTAAAATCGCGTAACAAAATACCAAGATTATGTATGTTATACAAACAGCCCCGCAGAGCTTCAGCGATATTGCCAAAGGTCTGTGGGGCTGAGATGTGTTTCTTATAATTTACGTCACTGAATAAGAAGTCTCACAAAATGGCTGAAAATGTCTCAATCTTGAAAATACGGCCTCCCGTACATCACTTGAAGATTGGCGTCAAATACGTTCCGGTAAACAACCTGTAACCGGCTGGAGGAGGCGTCGATAACCTTGCCTTCACCGGCATAAATGCCAACATGAGTGATATTCATAAACCTCCCGTTCGGCTCATAGCTCCAGAAAATCAAATCTCCCGCCAATAGCTCATCGGAGGTAAGGGAAAGTCCGTTCTCTACGATAGACCGCTTTTTTATTCATACTACACCACCCTGAATATATATTTTATGGGTAGTTTCTCAAAACTTGTGGCTTCATATTCAACTCCCTGATCCGATAGTTTAAGTGAAAATCTTCACAATATCTTCGTTCCATAACGATTTTCTATAAACACGTTATGCAAGAAAATGGCCCTTTTCATGAAGAAAGACGCTTTCCTTATTTCAGAAAAGCGCCCTTTAATTGAACAATTAACTATTAATTATTACTTTTTGATTACGGACATCACAATTTACCACCCCTGCCATCTTTTGTACCAGTCTTTGACAAAGGATTAACCATGCCGTACCAAGCACTTTGAGAGACAACGAATGATACGCTGTGGCTGCAAATGCATTACGTATTGACCTACACCTAGAACACCAATGCATATTAAAGGAACGAGAATTTTATCAGAAAAGAGAAAGCAAATTCCCGCTGTTACTGGAAGTGCAAAGCTATAGTAAATATAAACATTTCTACAAGCCTTATAGGTTACCCACTGCTGGCCTTCATCCATTTCACGAAATTCCGGTGGAATAAGCCCCAAAGATTTAATTTTATTGTCAGCATTCTTTCTGTTATACAGCTTAATAAGAACGAACCACGAAAAAGTAAATAGGATTATAATTGCAAAACATAATCGTATCAGCACAACTTGTGTGTTCATTAAAGAAAGCACGAAAAAGACAACGATCAATCCAAATATACTCATCGGTATAAACGGAGACCGCAAAATATGTTTCAACATGATAAATCATTCCTTTCTTAAATAAAATACATCCTCAACGGAAACATTAAATGCATCCGCCATCTTTAATGCCATCGTTACTGATGGGGAATAATCCCCTTTTTCAATGAGTCCGATTGTTTGCCGCGTGACTCCGATTGCATTTGCTAAGTCTTGCTGTGTCCATTTAAATCGTGCGCGTAATTCTCTAACTCTGTTTTCAAGCATCATAATTTCCCTTCCTTCATTTTCAATTAAATTGTAAATAATAATTGTCTAAATGTAAATAATCATTTGCATTTTGCAATGAATAATTTCTTAAAGTACTTAGTGACAATCATTAGTGTTGCACTAATTTAATTTAACTATTAGAAATACCCAAAATGTTCAATTTTATTATTTTGTGCAAAGAAAAAGTCCTTTATAATGGATAAGTCAGGTGGGTAACCCGTCCAAATCCACTAATAAAGGACACATCTCATGGACAAGATTACACGAAAAACTTCATTTGAACAATGGTTTTCACCCATAAATGTGTTATTCAACTGAATTTAAGGTTGTCTTTTGTAATGTTCCAGTCCAACCGTAGTGAGACAAATTGTCACTTAAATCATAAAAGCCCCCATTACTCGC
>NZ_CAMLDX010000122.1 GCF_946478885.1 uncultured Bacillus sp.
ACCCACAAACAGTTAACAAACATATAATTTGGTGCTTGAATAGGAACCCATGCCATTTCAGCAGGTAAATATTCAATAAATACTTTTGCACGTTCATCTAAACGATAAAATACTAATCCCTCATCCATCCGTTCTGTAAGCCATTTCTTTTTCTCATTTACTGCATGTTCATATTGCTTTGCTCCAAATGCACAGCATATGTGTTCGGTGTCGATATTATTTTTGGTCAATTGAACAAATCCCATTACTTCCATCTCCATATTCGATATTAAGTAGAATTTACAAATAATGTATTACTATTTATACGGTCATATAGATGCATAGGTTTCGTTAATTGGAAGTAGATCGTTTATTTTTTCATCCATATCGAGGAGTTCGAGTTTACTGAGAGGGAGAAGGAGAAACCATGGTATCGCCTGAAATTGTCCGTCTCTCGATGTAAAGTCCTTACATATGAAAGAGCTGTCCCCTAAGGTGTCTGGCATTTATCATTTATCCAAGGGGATACTGGGTGGCGATGCCCGACATCTTTATTTTTGGGGCAGCTCTTTTGTTTCCTGGTTTTTCCAGATTTATGGTTTAAATAAAAGCTTATTATTTTTATTGGCCTTTTTCTCTGCGAACGGTTATTGTTTCTCCTCCAATACCCCAATTATCGGTATGGACTTCATCGATTACGACAACGGTTGTATTAGGATTTTTACCTAATACGTCCACAAGTAACTGTGTTGCCCCTTTAATAAGTAATGCTTTTTTTTCTGATGTAACATTTTCATTCGTAATTTTGATATTTACATATGGCATAATAATAACCAACCTTCCATTTTTATATTTTTGTATCATTTGTTGGCAAGTACTCTAAGCTTGGTTTCTTTTCGAATTTAATTCCATTTGCAAGTAGGAGTGCGCCTGTTATGACTGTAATAGATGCTCCTATTAGAGCAGTGTGATAATTGTGAGTGAATGAAGATAATATTCCGGCGATTGCCGGTCCAATCATTTGACCAGCAGCATATGCGGCGGTCAAATAGCCGATGATCCGGCCGCTATTCGCCGGATTCATTTGCCGGGCTAGTGTTGTAGCCAGTGTAGTGATCCCCATAAAGGTAGCTCCAAATAATGTGGCACTCATTAATATACTCGTTTGAGTTGTCCAGAAGGCAGGAGCTACGATCCCCATAGATTGCAAAATCATTGCCAGTACTAGCGACTTAACGAATCCCCATTTTTTTGCAAGAGATGACCAGATGATACATGATGGAATCGCAGCAATCCCGGCTGTCATCCAGACAAACCCAGAGCCGCTACTAAAAGTCGATGTCTTATCGGCAATAGATACAATAAATGTACCTGTGACGATATAGCCTAAACCTTCCAGTCCATAGGCAATAATCAACCAGGGCAGCCACCTGACGGGAGGTACATGTATGGAAACTTCTTCTTTATCTTCACCTACAACAATGTTTTGGGAATCTTTGAGCCACATCCATACGAAGATAGTAAGAATTCCGCTAACAATGGCTAGTCCTGCCCACACTCCCTCCCAATGAAATAAATGATTAAAGCCTGGAATGATTAGACTGGACAAAAATATCCCAGATCCGACTCCGGCATAGAATAAGCCTGACCAATTTGTTTTTCCTTGGGCAGCAAGTTTGTCGAGAACGATACTTGAAGCCAAAACAAAGACAAATGCACTCGATATGCCCGAAATAAAACGAGATACAAGCATTGGTAAGTAGGAGTGGAATAGACCCATGCTGAAAGTAGTTAAAATGCTGACTATGAGACTGACCCTTAAATAAAAGGTTTTGTGTTTTTTCAAGGGAAGTATTCCAGCTGAAATGGATCCTAAAAAATATCCTGCGTAGTTGCTTGAAGCAAGGTATCCTGCTGCTGCGTCAGAAAAAGAAAGGGCATTCTGCATAAGCGGCAGAATGGGAGTATAAGCAAACCTTCCAATCCCCATTGCTATCATTAATGAGGAGATTCCGCCTATCAAAAACAGAAAAGGGGATTTATCCAATATTTCAACCTCCTGTTATCAAAATAATCATATTTTTATCTTAGCTGGTTTTTGCTATATGGTATAATACATAAAATCGATATTAGCTATCTGTTAATGTGATAGCAAAAGATTAAACGGGGGATGACCATGGATTTACAAGTGCTGAGAATTTTTCAAACCGTGGCTGAGCGAGGGAGTATCTCCCAGGCAGCAAGAGAGTTAAACTATGCACAATCAAATATTACAACCAGAATTCAGCAGTTAGAGGCTGAGCTCCACACTACACTGTTTTTTCGCCATAATCGGGGTACTACCCTTACTGATAAAGGAAAAATATTGCTGTCATATACCGAGGAAATATTTCAGCTTTTAGAAGAAGTAAAAAAAGCGATATCTGAAGATCAAATACCAAAAGGGCCGATCACTATAGGTTCTATGGAAACCACTGCTGCTGTTCGTTTGCCGGCCCTGCTTTCACAGTACCATCATCAGTATCCGTCCGTAGATCTCCATTTGAAAACAGGTCCCACTGAACAGCATATTCAGGATGTATTGCAGCATCAACTTGAAGGGGCTTTTGTAGCGGGACCTGTTGAACATCCTGATCTTGCCTATCAAACAGTAATTGAAGAAGAGTTAGTGCTTGTGACAGATGCAGCCCATCCGCCATTATCTTCTATCATTGAAATTCAAAATCGAACTTTATTAGTGTTCCGCAGGGGATGTTCATATCGAGCCAGACTGGAGGATTGGTTGCACCATGAGGGGGTGATTCCAGAAAAGATAATGGAATTTGGAACCCTCGATGGAATCGTTGGCTGTATATCCGCAGGATTAGGCATAAGCTTGCTTCCCCGCAGTGTGGCAGATAGACATATCTATTCAGAAAATCTTAGACTGCATTCAATTCCAAATCGATTTGGAAAGGTAAAAACCATTTTTATTTATCGAAAAGACAAATATATGTCTACTTCTTTGAAAAAATTTATCGAAATGATAGATTGCCTACGTGAAGCTGGAAATGAAATGACAGAGCATTAGGCTGATCCATTTTTCCTGGAGCAAAGATAGAATCGATAACAGCCTATTTTCCATTTAAGGGTAGCGTCTATTCTCGCCTCTAATTTTGGACCGCTGTTTTTGTGCAAATCATTGGTCTGATAGAGTCCAACCTGAAATGTACAAAGAGAATGGTATATATGAATGAACGGGTACTTGTGTTATCAGTATGTTTTTCATTACAGGGATTTTTTGTGTGAATGGAGCAAAATGGTAAAAAGTAATATTGACGACTATCAACATTTATAATAAAATTCCTAATAAATGGAATAACAAAAAATTCCAATATATGATTGCGATGAAGAAGAGGAGTAAACAATAACTACACTCAAGAGAGCTGGTGGTTGGTGTGAACCAGTGTGGAGGTATTGTTGAATGGGCTTCTGAGCATCCAGGTTGAATGATTAGTAGGCTATGGCGGATGTCTTACCGATAAAAGGGACAATGTATTGAACTGTTAGATGGTTTGTGCATAAATAAAGTGCGTTTATGTTTTTCTTAAACGAATAAAGGTGGCACCACGGGTTTCTCGTCCTTAATGATTAGGACGGGGAACCCTTTTTATTTAATCTACTTTAATACGAAATGGAGTTGGGAAAATGAGTGAAGCTGAATTTTATGAACAACATTCAGGTGTTGCCATGACCTGTCGTTCATATAAGGAATATGAAGAAATGTTTATGTTTGATGATTGCTTATTTAAAAAAGGAAGAGTTCTTGATGCTGCTTCAGGGGGTTCTTCGTTTATTGCTGAACTCACGAAAAAAGGATATGATGCAGTCGCTGTCGATCCCCTTTATCGACTATCTGTGGAAGAGATGAATGCCTTTGGGTATCAGGAGATTGAAATAGCATCTCAAAAATTAGAGAAGGTTAAACATATCTATGAATGGGTTTCATATGAAAGCTTAGACATGCATAATGACATACGCAGACATTCTTTTCAAAAGTTCTTAGAGAGTTACAAGCAGGACGTGAAGAAAGAGAAATATATCGCCGCATCATTGACCTCTCTTCCATTTGAAAATGATACATTTTCTTTAGTTGTCTGCAATCACTTTTTATTTCTCTATCAGGAGCAATTTGATTTTAATTTTCATTTGAAAGCTATTGAAGAAATGATCAGGGTTACTAAAGTGGGGGGCTCTATTCGAATATATCCTCTAGTTGATTTTAAAAGCCAAATTTACACACATTTAGACGAACTAATCGATGCCATAAATACTTCTCATGCTAGCGCGAAAATTAAAGAAACGCCCTTCCGCTTTCTTCCATCTGCACACCACTTTCTCCAAATTGATAAATAGACAATATTGATCATTACCCTGGGAGTTAGTCATTTTATCTTCAATCGGACACGATACGTTTTCTAAATGAAAGAGTTTTATCAAAAAGGCCAGGTGCAAATTAGGTTCGTTCCTAATTATGCCTGGCCGAGTTGGGTATTTAATCTGCTATTGGCAGTTCATCCTTTTCCATCTCTCTGAAGGTTTCAGCCACCTTCACCATCATCGAGCATTCAATTCTCTTGCGGAAGATATCGCAGCTGAAGTCGTACGTTCCATTGATGGATCCGGTTGCATGCAATGCATTGGCCGTGCATCCGCCGCTGCAGTAGAGCTTCGCCCAGCAGTCTTCGCATTCCTTCTTCGAGTAGCAGTTGCTTTCTTTAAATAGGCCCTGCAGATCTTGTTTGGTGATGCCTTCCCAAATATTTCCCAGTTTGTATTCTTCATCTCCGACAAATTGATGGCAGGGGAAGAGATCTCCCCATGGTGTAACGGCGAGGTATTCCGTTCCTGAGCCGCAGCCGGAAATTCTCTTTTGAATACAAGGGCCTTCTGAAAGGTCAAGCATATAATGATAGAAGGTAAAGCCATTGCCCTTTTCCCCGCGCCGCAGCATTTCCTTGGCGAGAATTTCATATTGATGATAGATTTCCGGCAGATCCTTCTCAGTCAATGCATACGGTTCCCGCGGATTGCAGATGACTGGCTCCATAGAAAGTTTATCGAACCCAAGGTCCGCAATGTGAAAAATATCATTGGTAAAGTCGACATTGTTATGGGTGTAGGTGCCCCGTACATAGTATTCTTTGTTTCCGCGTTTTTTTACAAATTCCTGGAATTTTGGCAAGATCGTATCATAGCTACCCTTGCCATTAATGGTTTTACGGAGCCTATCATGGACTTCCTTTCTTCCATCAAGGCTTAATACAACATTGTACATTTCCTGATTTAGAAAATCAGCGACTTCCTCATTGAGTAGCACCCCGTTCGTTGTGAAGGTGAAACGAAAGGTCTTCTTGTACTCCTTTTCTTTGCTTCTGGCATAAGCGACAATCTGTTTGACAGTCTCCCATGCCATCAGCGGTTCGCCTCCAAAGAAGTCAATGTCCAGATTACGATGGGGGCCGGAGTTTTCCAATAAAAAATCAATGGCTCTCTGGCCAACTTCGACGCTCATGATGGCTCTGTCACCGTTATACTTTCCCTGGCTGGCAAAGCAATATTGGCAGGATAAATTACAGGTATGCGCCACATTGAGACAAAGAGCCTTTACAAAGGTTTGACGGTTTCTCAAATTGAGTGAGAGATCCTTATATTCATCCTCGGAAAAGAGCTGTCCGTCCTGTTTTAGACCTTCTACATCGGCAACCGTTTCCCGTATGTCTCTCTCTGAGATAGAAGGATCATTTGCGAACATTTCCAGCATCTTTGCTATGATTCCTTCTTTTGGAGTATCCTCATACAGTGCAATAATTTCATAGGCAAGGTCATCGACTACATGCACAGAACCGCTGTAGGTGTCGAGTACAATATTGTATCCGTTCAGTTTATATTGATGAATCATACTGTGTTTTCTGGCTCCTCTTATCCAAAAAAATGACCGAGGCTGACAAAATGGTGCAGGGATCCGGCAAAATCCATGAAAGCAGGATTTTACCAGTCTCAGCTTTAGCAGCCTCGGTGTTTTTCTGGTTCTTGTTATCTGTTCAATAGGTTTTCACACTTTTGATTGGCGATACCACAGGATGTTTTACATGCTGATTGACAGGATGTCTGGCATGCGCCACAGCCGCCGTGTTTTGCTGTATCCATCAATTTGCGGTTACTTAGTGTTACGATTCTTTTCATTCTGAGCACTCCTTTCTGTAGTAGAATGGATGAATTTGTGTCAAAATTGTGAACATGTTCACAATTGTTTCCGAGGATAATTTTAACAATACAGAGGATGCACGTCAATCATTCCTGCAACGCTGATGCTCAAGTAAAATAACAAAAGGATCTGCTTTTCATATGAATGCATGAGGGGCGGCCATTTATAAAATGCAATTATTTAATCATACGTTTGATTAAGAAAAGCGGAGAGAGAAAATTCTTATTGATATTTGAGAGGAGAAAACACTGAAAAACATGGGAATGATTGTGAATATTCTGTTCTCCATAAGAAATAATATCCCTGTATAAAAAACAAAAGGGGTTATTTGTATGGCGTTAGGTCCTTATGAACCACTCAGGCAGTTATCCAATATTCGGAGAGAGTTTGACCGTTTTTTTTCAGATTTACCGATAGCATTTGATCATGAACATTCGTTTGGCGGTATTCGTACAGATATTCATGAAACGGATTGTGAGGTTGTGGCCACCTTCGATATCCCGGGTCTTGAAAAAAAGAGGATGTTTCGATCGATATGGATAATAATACGCTGCAAATTAGCGGAACGATTCATCAGTCTAAAGAAATGAAGGAAGAAAATATACACAGAAAAGAGCGGTTTACCGGCCGTTTTCACCGCTCCGTCACTCTCCCGGGTTCTGTTTCTCATGAAGGAGTTTCTGCCAGCTATAAAAATGGTGTCTTAGAAGTGAAAATACCAAAATTAGTGGAAAGGAATAAGAAGAAAATTGATGTTCAATTTCACTGATTTATCCTCATACTAAAAGAGCAAAAAGGCCGTAGTTGATGAGCGGTCTTTCTGCTGTTTTTGAAATTTATATATAAGAAAGTGTAAAAAAAATACTAGAGCAGCAAGGGTTTTCCTTAAAGGTGAAATTTACTTAGGACAGGGGTGTATCGTGATAAACTCCGCTGCCTTCCTTTTCCGCTTTTTTTATGTCTAAGAATGCCCTGAATGTCTCTTTTGTGACGCCAGATTGAATCAATTCTTCAAGAAGCTGTATCCATTCGTACTCTAAACCATCATCCCGTTGTTTATTTTCCATAATCAGTACCTCCCGAAGGAAATTCTAACTTCACAATATTACTTCGGTTATTTTTAGTGGTTTATAAAGTTATTTTGCAAAATGGCCGATTATTCATGAAGATTGAACAAAAATATTAATTTGGGATTCAAGAACCAATCTTAATGCTTGCTTTACAAATTGGACAGGTAATGTCCTTAATATGTTTAAATTTAATTTTCTTGAAATCCCTTTTGTTCATTAAATAATAATGATGATATGTAAATTGGCACTCACAACTTTGCTTGTCTTTAACAATATGGATAAGATTGTCTTCATTGCTATAGATCGTTGGCAAAAACATGTTAACCCTTCTTATTTAGTATAGAATTTGGCAAAATTTAAGAAAAGGCATAAAGGAAAATGACTATTTGGTGCAACCCGGCTGCCATGACACGGTTTGTGTGGTAGGCCCGTGGCTTTGCGTCTTTTACTTTCGTAAAATTTGCCCTATCTTTATGATATCATAAATTTTCTAACAAATAATGATGTTTAACCTATGACAAATTTACTGTTTTTTAATGAAAATAAAGAATCTATTCATTTAAATGGTAAAAAGAGGATTTTTTTTAGGATAAATCAGTGAATAGATTAAGTGCTTTTTTACTAAAAAAGATGTGATTTTCTGTAATTCATGTAATGGGCCTTGCATTTCTGAAGAGGAGGAAAATTTATGTGCCGAAAGGGAGTCTGAATAAGAGATCCTCACGGAACTATCCTTTTTTCATTGCCGAATAATGTGTTGTTAATCAGTTTTACATACGGGATCATGATCGATAAAAATTGGTTGATTTCTGTTAATTATGATGATAATATTAACTTCCCTGTTTCCTTTTGAATAGAAATAAGGTAGGTTTTGATTCTGGCTGATTCATAGAAGAAAAATAAAAAATCAGCAGAAGAAAAATGATAAAAAGAAGTTGACTTCTGTGAAGTTTGAAGATATAATCAGACTTGTCGCTGAAATGAATTGAATTAAAAAAATTCTTCAGAGCAGTTGACTTCAATGAAATAGAGTAGTAAAATATTTCTTAGTGCTGATGGAAAAATCAGCTGATTGTTCTTTGAAAACTAAACAAAGCAGAAATGTCAACGTTAATTCTAAAGTC
>NZ_CAMLDX010000123.1 GCF_946478885.1 uncultured Bacillus sp.
ACTTATGATACGGTTCATTCCGATTAATCCGAAATGCTCGGTAGACCTGTTCTAGGAGGATCAGGCGCATGAGTTGGTGGGGGAAGGTCATTTTGGAAAAAGAGAGTGTTTCGTCTGCCCGCTGTAGCACTTCATTGCTTAAGCCGAGCGATCCGCCGATGATGAAGGCAATTTTGCTTTTTCCGTATGTCGCTAATTTATCAAGGGAGTCCGCCAGCTGTTCGGAGGATTTCATTTTGCCTTCTATCGCTAAGGCGATGACATAGGTGTCCTGGGATAATTTAGCCAGCAGTCTTTCGCCTTCTTTCTGCTTGACCTGTTCCATTTCGGAAGGGCTTAATTCCTCCGGCGCTTTTTCATCCGGGAGTTCAATCATCTCTACCTTCGCATAGCCGGATAGCCTTTTTAAATACTCGTCTATTCCATTTTTCAGGTACTTTTCCTTTAATTTTCCTACTGCTAGAATGGAGATATTCACAACTTATCCTCACTTTACAAACAATTTACAAACAAGTTATCCACAGAGGTTATCCACATATGCACATGTTGTATCCACATATCGTAGGGAACTAACGATCCCATACAAGATATATCGATACATTTCGACAATATTCACATGTGGATAACTGTGTTTTCGTTAGTTATCCACACCATCATACCATATCAAGAAAGATTAGTGTGTATCGATTTCGGTCTGCTTTTCATCACTATTCACATCATCAATACGAAAAAAAGAAGAAGACCGCTTCAGTCTTCCTCATCCATTTGGTTAATAGGATTCACCGCTTAATGTCAATGTTGCCTTTTGTAGCTTTCCTTCACGATAAAACTTCACCGTCATTTGATCGCCAATTTTCTTTTCATTGTAAAGATGCTTCCTTAAAGCAATAACATCTTTAATCGGTTCTCCATCCAATTCCACAATTACATCCATTTCCCGCAGGCCTGCTTTATCAGCAGGTGATGTTCTTTCAACTCTCTCAATCATCACGCCATCCTTGACATCATTAGGCAATATCAAAGTCTCCTGTTGATGGTAAGAGGAGATCTCTGTAAGATTGCGTAGCTGGACACCCATGGCAGGGCGTTTGACTTCACCAAATTGCTCCAAGTCCTGAATGATTGGAATCACTGTATTAATTGGGATTGAAAGACCAATCCCTTCAACTGCCTCTTGAGCAATCTTCATCGAATTGATGCCGATGACCTGTCCGGAGATATTCACCAATGCCCCGCCGCTGTTGCCGGGGTTAATCGCAGCATCCGTCTGCAGAACCTCTACCTGCCAATCCTCATAACCGTCTGAGTTCAAATCAACCGGGATGGTTCTTTCAATTCCGGAAATAATCCCGTTCGTAACAGATCCGGAAAATCCGAGTCCTAAAGGATTACCGATGGCAATCACTGGTTCACCAGGCTTCAATGTATCGGAATTGCCAAACTCCGCTACCGTTTTAATGTCTTTGCCGTCCACCTCAATCACTGCTAAGTCGGTCCATGGATCGCTCCCCTTAAGCACGGCAGGGATCTTCGTTCCGTCCGCCAATGTCACATCAAGCTGATCGGCTCCTTCAATGACATGGTTATTCGTGACTATGTATGCTTTATCGCCGCTTTTCTTATAAATCACCCCGGAACCGGTCCCGGCTTCCTGACTTTCCCCCTCGGATGACCAGAAGCTTGTCGATTGAATGTTGGTAATCCCTACGACGGCATCACCCGCTTTTTCCACGGCCTTGGTAACGTCGGTAGAAACATCCAGTGACACCTTTTGTGTTACAATATTTTGATGGCCGCCTTCCTTGACAGTAGCTTCATTATTGGGCTGTACCGAATAGGGCAGAAGCCCATTATTTGAAAGCGTTGGAATGGCTAATGTGACGATCAAACCGCCTATAATAGCCCCGCCTAAACCAGTAAGAAAGTGACTGCCTTTTTTTCTCTTATTATCTCGGTAATTTGTGTCTTCGTTAGAATCATAATAACCCAAAGTCCACTTCACCCTTTCTCCCTATTCATTTCCTCGTTTTATTTTACCTTTCTAACCATTATTATACTCTCCCCATTTCAAAATTCTAATCATAGGGTGCTTAATGTCATTCACACGGCTGTATAAAGAGATGCGATAACCAACTAAAATAAGAGAGTTGTCCTAAAAGAAAAGGCGTCAGGCACCACAATCCAATGTCTCGATCACTTTGCATCACTCTGCCTGGTTGTCGATCAATTGTAGATGCCTGACACCTTATGTATGTTGGGAAAGCCCTTTTCACCTAATCATTTCCTCAGTTTCCGCTCAGGGATACCTCATGAAACAGCTGTTAACGGGGTTGGGATTTTCGGATCGGTATCATACAGGGAAAACTGTTCTCCGACCATCAATCCCCTGCCTTCAAGCGTTTGTGTGACGGCCATTCTCGCTAAATCCTTCATATTATTGTCCAAGCTTAGGTGGGCAAGGTAGATGCTCTTTGTTTGATCACCGACTACTTCGCTCATTGCAAGACCTGCATCCTCGTTCGATACATGCCCGACGTCACTCAGAATTCTCCGTTTAACATTCCAAGGATAACGTCCCATACGGAGCATACTCACATCATGATTACTTTCAAAAATATACGAATTCGCATTGGTGATGGTGCCCTTCATCCGTTCGCTGACATAACCTGTATCCGTTATGATCACCAGTTTTTTCCCTTCATGGTGAAAAACATAAAACATTGGTTCCGCTGCGTCATGCGAGACGCCAAACGATTCAATATCCAGTGAGCCAAAGCTTTTCACTGTTTCCATACCAAAAACAAATTTCTGTTCGCTTGGCACTTCACCAATTAACGGGCTCATTGCCTTCCATGTCTTTTCATTGGCAAAGATCGGAACTTTATGCTTTCGGGCAACAATGCCCACCCCTTTAATATGATCGCTGTGTTCATGAGTCACGAAAATCCCGGAAAGATCCTTCAGTTCACGACCGATGTTTTGCATTAAGGCTTCCATCTGTTTGCCGCTAAAACCAGCATCAACTAAAAAGGAATGCTGATCCGTCTCCACATAAGTTGCATTTCCTGTACTTCCGCTGGCAAGAACACTAAAACGCAATGCCATTTCTCCTCACTCCACTACATTATTCTCTTTCGGATCTAAATCCACTACTTTCCCTTCAAAAGCACTGACAAATAATCGTTCTTCATCATTGATCACAAAGCACCATGCCGGATTCAGCACTTGTGTTGTATCAGAAAGGGGAACAAGGGTGTAATAGCCTAATTCGACCTCTGTAATCATGCTTTTCGGCTCTAAATATCCGCCTCGATAAAGGGTTTCGAGCGCTTTAATCGGCTGAATGATCTTTTCTGACTCAGACATTTCCTTAATCTCTGATAAAAAGGTTTGCTCGTAGGAAATAATTTCATTATCCTCATTAAATTTAAATTTCAGCTCGCCATTGATATTTTGATAAAATGATTTTCCTTTATACTGCTGGTAATACGTAATCGTTCGACTCTCATTGTCTTTTTTCCAAAAGCGGTATTGATCGCCATATAGGATATGGGCTTTGATAAGGCTACTGAGATCGGATGGTTCGAACTTTTCCTTGATTTTTATCGGTTTATTCAGTACCGATTCCAGAAGGGTATCGCTAATAATGTTGATCGTTTGATCGGATAAAATAGGTTTCTCAATATCCTTCTTGGTAAATACCTTTGGCCTGGCCTTCAGATAATATTCTTCTACATATCCCGTAGGAAGGGATTCATATTTAATTTCATCGGCCTTCAGCCATTTATCAATCGGAGCCTCGGTTTGAATCTCATATTCATTCGTAACCTGAATTTTAAAAAATTCATACACCAAATAAATATCAAGGATAAGGAAGGAAATGATAAAAATAGTTTTGATCTTACTCCAATCCACTGCTGTCCCCTCCCGTTCCTTCGGAAGTAAACGACTGCCAGACACCGTCATATAAGAAATACCAGCATGGCTCTAAATTGATGAACACCTCTTGATCATCCTTTTCCATTTGATATCCGATGACAATGTCCTCTACATGATCAAGGTCATATCCTTTCATAATAAGTCCGTTCACAATATCCGGACCAGAGCTTAGCTTCACTTTATTCGTCTGTGTCAGCAAACCGAAATAAAAGTTATTTCGGACATAACGGCTGATATCTGTCTCACCCCAAACAAGACTGATATCAGAGATCGGTTTACTTTGTCCGAAAATGGGATGTCCGCTTGTATCATACAATCGAAAATGAACCTCTCTTCGTTCCGAATCAATGCTCGTAAAGCGGTAATGGTCCGTAAACCCACCGTGATCGTTGACAAAGTCGATACTTTTCTTCAGCAAATCATCCGAGTCATCGTCCATTTCATCGCTTCCGGCAGGATTCACATAATAAATCATGCTAGAGTCAAGATTTTCCTGCATCAGACTTTCTCCATCCGTATATTCCTCTCCTGTAGAGATATAATTCTTCTGGACCAAGCTAGGATCACTGAACAGGGCATTTTTCATATCATCGGAATCAATTTCTTTGTATAGATATTGATAGCTATCTAATTCCGTTTCTTCCTCAGGTAAATAGATCGTTTTCCCGGTAGCAAACTGATACGGCACATATTGTACATACGGCTGCAGGGCAGAGCCACCGTACTTTTGCTTAAATTCCGATAGGGAGGAGGCTGGCACCGAACTTCGATATATCCGGTTATCCTCCTGGGAAACAAAGTAAATCACACCATTTTCCTTATTCTGAACATCCGTATTAATGACAATCTGATCAAATTGAAAGTTCGGGACATCCTTGTTTTTCATCGTTAGGATATTTTTAAAAATATCCATCGAAATACGATCCGGATAAAGGATTTTTACCATATCATTGCGGTTGATCAAGGAAGAAATATTATCGACATCCATTGAGATATTGTCAAATTTCCCAAATGACCAGCCCCGCAGTTGATTGATCACCTTTTCCACTTCCAAATCATGGGTCGTACCATAATACTGATTGTTAATATGGAACACGACTTGAGAGGGCCTCACAACTTCCTTTACTTCCTTCGCCGGACTCAGAGACACTTCCTGAACCACTTTCGTATTTTGCAATTCCTCATAGCTTGGCTGATACGTCCACAAATTCCAGGTTAAAAGCAAGCTGGTTACAATCAGAATGCCTAAGATGATGGACTTAATATTTTCATATGTCAATTCCATTCATCCTCCTCATACTTTTCATATGGCAAGCTGAAGAAAATGGTTGTTCCTTTTCCTTCGATACTTCTTGCCCAAATTTGTCCGTCATGGGCTTCAACCATTTCCTTGGCAATCGCTAGCCCCAGTCCTGTTCCACCAAGCTTTCTTGTTCTTGCTTTATCCACGCGATAGAAGCGCCCGAATATTTTGCTGACATTTCCTTTTGGAATTCCCATCCCCTGGTCACTGACGCTGATAACGACTTCATCTTCCTTTTCCTTAATTTTAAATGAAATCTGTCCGCCTGACGGAGAGTACTTTAAGGCATTTGAAATAATATTATCAATAACCTGGGTTAATTTATCGGGATCAATTTCTACTAAAATAGCTTTATTCGGCAGCATCCGATCAAAAATTATATTTTCTTCCTTCGTCAGTTCAAAACGATCGATAATTCGGTTGAAGAAAACGACTACATCGACCCATTCCTTTGAGAGATGGTAATCACGGCTGTCCATTTTTGACAGTTGGAGGAGATCGTTGACAAGACGGATCATTCGCTCTATTTCATTTTGCACGACATTTAAAAAGTTAGGAGCAATTTCTTTATCCTGCCAAGCTCCATCTGTTAGAGCTTCCATATAGCTTCTCATTGTCGTCAAAGGCGTCCGCAATTCATGGGATACATTCGCCACAAACTCACGACGTTCCATTTCAATCTTCTCCTGCTCAGTAACATCATGAAGTACCGTAATTAATCCATTCACAAATCCTGTTTCTTTTTGAATAACGGAAAAATTAGCACGCAAAATATACGGGTTCGTTGGTGTACTGTAATTCAGGAGCACAGATTCACCCTCGGAAAGCAATTCATCGAATGTATAATCCTCCTCCAAATCAAGCAGGGAAACAATCGAAGTGGATACAACCGTTTCACGTGAAACATCCAGCATCTGCAGAGCAGGTTCATTAATTAAAATCACACGGCCTCTCCTGTCAGTCGCAATCACTCCATCTGTCATAGAAGAAAGGACAGAGGATAGCTTCCGTTTCTCGCTCTCTGTTGTCGCCTGAGCCTCCTGAAGCTTCTTTGTCAATGTATTAAAGGTTGCGGCCAGCTGACCTATTTCATCATGGCCGTAAATCTTTACCTTTCGCGAAAAATTCCCCTTCGCCAGTGCCAATGCTTGACGTCTCATATCCGAAATGGGTCTAGTGATCGCCCGGGCGAGGAAAATCCCTAATACAGCTGTGATGGCTAAGGCAATAGCCGTACCGGTTGAGAAAATCCGGTTGATCTGCTGCATTTGCCCGAAAACATTTTCAATCTTGGAGACAACATACACGGCACCGATTACTTCTCCCTTTGACGTAACGGGGGAGACCAGCACCCAGATTCTTTTTCCAGTCTGCGGATCAACAAGCTCCTGATCATCCTCCTGGGCCGTGGCAATGGTGCGGCGAATTCTCGTATCGGTTGTTTTCTGACCGACTACCATTTGATTATCCGGCTCAGACGTACCAATAATTTTTAAGGTTTTTCCGTCAATTACCCGAACCTCGACAATATCTGCTGAGCGGTAATCGACCAACAGTCGCCTGACACCCTCCTCAATTGAGGTGGAACCATCCTGAGGCAGTGTCTCCTGTGTTAACTGTTCTTCCAAATAATAGGAGAGGATATTGACCTTATCATGAATGGAGGTTTTAAAATTATCCTTCAATGTCGTTTCCAGTTGTCTGACAAAATACACACCGATAATCTGCATCGCAATCAGAATTAGCAGCATGTAGATAAGCACCGTTTTGACATGTACCGATTGAAAAAAACTCACTTTCTTCATCAATCATCAAGACTCCTGTTCAGGATTTCGCAGATAATAGCCGACACCTCTTCTTGTGACAATCCAGGTTGGATGGCTCGGATTATCTTCAATTTTTTCCCGTAGACGTCTGACCGTCACATCGACGGTCCTCACATCACCATAATAATCATATCCCCATACTGTTTGCAGCAGATGTTCACGTGTCATAACCTGTCCGATATGCTTTGATAAATAATGAAGCAGTTCGAATTCCCGATGGGTCAGCTCAATCGTTTGCCCGCGTTTGGACACAATGTAGGCATCCGGATGAATAACCAGAGAGCCAATTTCAATTTCGTTCTTTTCTTCTTCTTCCACTGCCGGTGGTACCTGCTGATGACGTCTTAGGTTCGCCTTCACCCGGGCAATTAATTCTCTTGTGCTAAATGGCTTGGTTACATAATCATCGGCACCTAATTCGAGTCCAAGGACTTTATCTATCTCGGAATCCTTCGCCGTCAGCATAATGATCGGCATATCATATTTTTTCCGAATCTCCCGGCACACTTCCATGCCATCACGCTGTGGAAGCATGATATCAAGCAGGATGATATCCGGTTTAACCTCTTCAACCATATCCAATGCGCGATTTCCGTCATAAGCACAATGGACTTCATACCCTTCCTTCTTTAAATTAAACTGTAGAATATCGGCAATTGGCTTTTCATCATCAACAACAAGTATCTTCTTGTCCATCCCTATATCCTCCTTAGGATTTATCTATTTAACGTTTCTTGAAATAGGCATTATTTACAAATTTGAATCATGATCCCTTATCTGACAGATGAGCCTTCTGCAGAAAAGCAATTCCTTACCTCTTTATGAAAAAAAAGGATGCAGATACTACCCGGTTCACTCCTCAGCAAAAAGACTCAAGCCCGTTTATAAAAACCCCGATCAGGCAGTATTTCTAAAAGCAACACGGCAATCATTACTCTGCCGGGAGTTATTCCTGATGCTTAATTTTATTCGTCAAAAAAAATCGTCCTCAGCGGTGAATGAGAGCAGAGTCTATCTAAGTTCATATCTTCCCCTCATGAAGT
Organism: uncultured Bacillus sp.; assembly: GCF_946478885.1. Next base: position 8,112 of record NZ_CAMLDX010000123.1, read on the forward strand.
ACAGAGCGATTATCAAATCCCTACGGCTCCTAGTTTACTTTATCATTTTACAGCTTGAAATTCATCTTTTTCTACAGGAGATTGCTTTCCTAATATTGGCTACCCTCTCATTTGAAAGAATACCCGTGACAT
>NZ_CAMLDX010000124.1 GCF_946478885.1 uncultured Bacillus sp.
ACAAAAGCATACACTTTCATCCAATGCACCATTACTTATACTTTATAATTCGGATAGTCGTTCCACTCTCACTTGAATCGATTTTCCAATCGAGCTGCATACCCTTTATCATCATATCAACGATAGACAAACCAATGCCGGCCCCAGTTTCAGTTGAATCATTCTCCATACCTCTTCCCCGATCCTGAATGATAAAGGCATCATATTTGTCTGTTGATTCCGTTTTTACCCCGATATAGCAGCCGCTCTTTGCATGACGCAGAACATTTTGCAATAAATTATCAAGTATACGTTCAAACCAAATCGGATCAACGCACCAAATGTTTTTTTCCTTAAAGGATGACAAATCAACATCTATTTTAAACCCTTCTTTTTCAAAAGCGGAATACCAGGAGGCTATACATTTGCGCATGTAACGAACAACATCCGTTTCCCGAGCCTCATATTTATACTTACTAGCCATCAGCAGACTGTAAGACATAAGATTATCAATAAGATGGTCAATGTTTACCACTGAATCCTCCATCATCTGAATCGATCGCTTCCCCTCCGATGAAAGTTCTTCTTTCTGAAGGGAGAAGACCTGTGCCCGTAGCTTGGTCAAGGGGGTCCGCAGGTCATGAGACAAACTAGCGATTAATTCGTGCCTTAATTGCTCCTCTCCCTGCTCCCGTTTTCTGCTATCTTTCAACTCACATACCATTGTATTAAAGGCCTGTTCCAGCTGGCCGATCTCATCCCTCTTTTTTGTATGAATTTGAATGGGCAGCCCGTCAACATCCCGGATCAGCATCGCATCCTCCAGATGCAGGAGACGCTTGCGAATCCCTCGGAAAAATAAAAAGGAAATCGCAATAAAAAGGACGACAATAACAACCATCCCCACCATTAAAATCGAACCGAACCGATCATACACTTTGGAGATGGGTGTATTCATATCCGACCGGGGAATCTCAATCACCATGAAACCTTCCTGCTTATTCTTTCCGACAAAGGCTACTACCGTAAAAGGATCTCCTTCATAGCGTTCTTTCATAAACTTAACAGTAAAAGCCGGTGTCCACTCAGTCGGAAGTTCTTCCTTCACATCTAATTGGACGGCCAGTCTCCCATCTCCATTTACCCAAAACATGGATGCCTCTGGGAAATCCCTCTTCCAGCGGATAAAATGAGAGTCTATGCTTTCTTCTGTGACCTTTTCCATGCTACCAGCATCCTGATGCCAGCTTTCCTCCAGCTCATCCGGTCGAATCCCTCCCGCAACAGTACCTTCTCCATCCATATTTTCCGCAATGCCGGTTACAAATACTGCAATGAATATGTAACCAATTTGGACAAGGGAAATGGCCATTAAGATAATAATCATATATTTGGCCTGCAGCGAGCGAATAATTTTCATAGCTTCACCCTGTAGCCGATGCCGCGAATTGTCTCAATGATCTTCGGCTGTGCCGGATCTCTTTCAAGCTTTTCCCGTAAATAACGGATATGAACCATCAATGTTTTATCTCCTTCGATATAGCTCTCTCCCCATACCCCTTCATACAGTTGTTCCTTTGTTAAGATCTGATTCAGATGACGGATAAAATATTGAAATAATAAATATTGCTTGCCTGTCAGCTGAATTTCCTCCCCAGTTCCTGTTGCAACGATCCTCATATCCTTTGGGTAGACTGTTAAATGCTGCAATGCTAATGCATCATCATTCTTTTGATACCGTCGTAAAAGAACTTCGACACGAGCCGCCAGTTCGTCAGGGTGAAAGGGTTTTGTTAAATAATCGTCGGCAAAACCCAATCCTTCTAATTTATCTTCCACCGCTGTACGAGCGGAAAGCATTAAAATAGGCAGATCACTGTTCTCCTTTTTAATTCGCTTTCCAATGGAAAAGCCGTCCAACCCAGGCAACATCACATCCAATATCACAATATCAGAAGTATGCAAGTACCTTTCCGTCCCTATACCTGACTGAAGCCAAGTCACCTCATAGCCTCTTTCCTTCAAATCTTTTGTTACCCATTGACCAATATCCGTTTCGTCCTCAACATACAATACGTGAACCATTTCGTTCCTCCAAACCTTATTCGGCTAATTTTCAACCAGTTTAGTTAAACTATGAGTATATTTTACAATAAGTTCCTTTAAAAAAAAGCCCCGACGGCAGTCTGATCCTTCTATTTTAATGTAGAGGACATTTCGCTTTCTTTCATTACTGTTAAAATGAAACATAGGATTCCCTTATGGAGCAAGCTGCCTTTTCAACAAATATAAAAAATAGGATACTTTTCCTTGCTGTCCATGCAAATACCTCTATAAGAATCATATATAGATATGACCAAAATTCCCGTGCTCAACTTGCTTTCATTTTCTTTAAAAAATAATGAACGATATGATAAATAGATGCGTCTTATAAGAGAATGAAGAGGAAAGGAGGCAGAAAAGGTGGAGAATATGGATGACAAGGCACTGATCAGGATGGCTATGGATGGCCATGACGATGCCTTTACCGAGCTTTTTCAGCGTTATTACTCTTTTTTATTTAAATATTTACTAAAACTTACATTGAACGAAGATTCGAGCCGGGACCTAGCTCAGGAGACAATGATTAAATGCTATGCGAATCTCGCTTCCTATAAAGGGGAAGGTAAATTCTCCACCTGGATGCTTTCCATCGCCTCCCGCCTTTATATCGATTCAATACGCAGGAAACAGCGTGAGGGGAAAAAAATCAACAAAATGATGCATCAGCTGTCCCGACAGTTAAGCTGGACTGCACAATCCCAGAGCATGGAATGGAGCGATTCATTCACAGACTTCAATCAATTGAAGGCAGACATTAAGATCCCCATTCTCCTGCGTCATTACTACGGTTATACATACGAAGAAATCAGTAGAATGCTTGGTATAAAGGCAGGTACCGTCAAATCGCGAGTTCATATCGGAATCAAAAAGCTGCAAAAGGAGTGGAAAGAAAATGACTAATCATCGAGATCCACAGGAAAATCTTATATCACAGCTGCAAAAGGACTGGGAGCAGCTTGACCGTTTAGGATCGCCTTCTGTCCCTTCAAAAACAGCCCTTCAGGATCATCTCGTTATGGCAAAGTTGGAGAAAAGGAAAGCCTTTTATAAGGAATTGAGACTTTTTATTTTCATTGCCCTGCTTATCCTGACCGCTTTGATAACCGTTGTTTTTAATAAACCGCTGATTTTTATCCAGATTCAGATTTTGTCCCTGATCGCCGCTCCGATTATTTTTCTGTTATTAAACAAAAGAAAGGCAAGGGAGGTGCCTTATCATGACCGATAAAGAAGTATTTCTCCTGTTATTGCCGGTACTGATTCCCATCCTGTTTACCCAAAGCATCCTCCTTTTTATTGATGCAAAAAAGAAAGGCAGTTATCCTTGGTTTTGGGGAATTTGGGGACTGATGCAAGTACCAACACCAACCTTGTTCTATCTCTTATTAGTTATATGGCCCTATAAAAAAAAGATAAGAAAAAACCGCTGATTTCACTTCACCTTTTTTCCTGTAAATCAGGCTGGTGAGGTACTTTTTCACAGTAAATTTCTAGCATTAAGAACAAAAAAAGGAGTTGAACGCTATGCCGGAGCTAAATTGGGCACTCATCGCTCCCCTCATTGTACTGCAGATTATTCTGGCTGTTTTTGCTTTAGTCAACTGTTTCAAACAGGAGGAAACAAATGGCCCAAAATGGATGTGGATTTTGCTTATTCTCTTTATTTGTCCGTTCGGTCCCATCCTCTATTTTGTACTAGGGAGGAAAAATTCATGAGCAACCAGGACATCCTGCTCGAAGTTATAGATTTATCAAAGACCTATCAGCAGCTTCAGGCTGTAAAAGGGGTATCCTTTCACATTAAAAAAGGAACCTGTATCGCGCTCATCGGTCCAAACGGAGCCGGAAAAACAACCATTCTGCAAATGCTGGCCGGGCTCCTGACGCCGACATCCGGCACCATTCATTTTCCGGGTATCCAGAAAAAAGGTTCCCGCGAGTTAATCGGCTTTTTACCGCAGCATCCATCCTTCTTTTCCTGGATGACTGCTGGGGAATTTCTGCGGTTTGCCGGAAGACTCTCACATCTGACAAAATCAGAGCTTGATATCAAAGTCGATGAAACACTGGCATTTGTTAGTCTCCTTGATGTAAAAAACAAAAAGATCGGCGGATTCTCCGGAGGGATGAAACAAAGGCTCGGGCTTGCCCAGGCACTGATTCATGATCCAAAGCTCTTAATTCTTGATGAGCCGATATCAGCTCTTGATCCGAATGGTCGTCGAGATGTGCTGAAAATCTTAGACGAGTTGAAGGGAAAAATGACGATCCTGTTTTCCACCCATGTGCTGCATGATGCCGAACAAGTCTGCGATTCGGTGATCATGCTAAAGCAAGGAAGGATCAAATGGAACGGCAGTTTAACCGCCCTAAAGCATGAACACTCTGTATCTGCCATTAAAGTCAGAACGGATCAGCCACTAGAGAACTGCTTGCAACATCTTCCCGGCCTCGATCATATCGAGTATGAGGATGCAACCACTGCCGTCTTGTTTTCTGCTAAGCCATCCTTTGAAACAAACACTCTTTTAACCAGAATAATAGAAAATAAGCTTACCCTCCTGCACTTTGAACATGTACAGAATTCGCTGGAGGATGCCTACATGAAGGTGATGAACCAATGAGAAACTTTTTAATCCTTTTTCAAAAAGAATTAAAAGAATCCCTGCGTAGCGGCAAATGTATCTGGCTTCCCATAGCCTTTATCATTCTTGGTATTTCACAGCCGCTATCAACCTATTACATGCCGCAAATCCTTGAAAGCGCCGGAAATCTCCCGGATGGAGCTGTTATTCAACTCCCTACACCCTCAGGTGAGGAGCTTCTGGCTTCAACTCTGAGTCAATTTGGAACAGTCGGCACACTGCTGATTGTCATTGCATTCATGGGTGCTATCTCCAATGAAAGGCAAAATGGAACATTAACATTGGTCATGGTACGCCCGGTTCGTCCCATCCAATATATTTCGAGCAAATTCTTCTCACAAATATTGCTCACGCTTGTTTCCTTCCTTCTCAGCTATGGGATGACTTGGTATTATACGAATCTACTCTTCCATCCTGTTCGATGGGAAAGAGTTCTGGTTAGCTTTATAATCTATAGTTTATGGATTGTTTTCACTCTGTCTGTCACAATTTTGATGGGAACACTATTGAGGGCGGCAAGTGGAATTGCCGGCGTAAGCATCTTATTATTAGGAGGGCTTTCCGTCCTTTCGGGCCTTCTTACAAAATACACCACATGGAGTCCGTCCAATATAAGGGCTCAGGCAGAGGAAATCTTAATACAGGGGAAACTTTCTGATAACGGTGTTCTCGTTATTTGTACAACGTTCATTTTGTCAACGCTGTTCGTTTTGCTAGCCGCAAGGAACTTCCGCCGTTTTGAGCAATTTTAATAGATGAAAGCACGGGAACCGTCTATCCCGTGCTTTCATTCATAACCTACCTTTTCCCGCAGACCGGGCGTTCTCTTTGATCTCCGCTTTCCAAAAAATAGAGATTACAATCCCAATTGTAAGTACAGCAGTTGAAAAATAAAAAGGATAATTAAAATTTACATCAAACAGAGCTCCGCCAACGACAGCGCCAAAAATATTTCCAATACTAGTGAACATGGAATTCATACCGCCGGCAAATCCTTGCTCATTAGTGGCAATCTTTGATAAGTAAGTGGTGAGCCCCGGCCGGATCAAATCAAAACCAACAAATAAGATACAGGATATCGCCATAATCCCCCAATGGGTGCTCACCACGGTTGTCGTAATCGTAAGAACAGCCGAAAGTATAAGGCAATAACGAACAAGGGGAATTTCCCCTATTCTCTTTGTCAGTCTATGAAAGAAAAATAATTGCACCGCCGCTCCGATCAGACCGCCTCCTACGACAACGATTGCAATATCCTTCGGTGTCAGTCCGAACTTATGGTCTACAAACAAGCTGAACAGAGATTCAAAGGAGGCTAATCCAAAGCTGAAAATAAGGATTAAGGCAAAAGCCGCCGCATATTTAGGATGGAAAATTTTCCAAAAACTAGTTTTCAGGCTCAGCCTTTCATCCTTATTCTCTGCACCATTTTCCTTTTTGTCCGGTTCTTTTAAAAGCAGTAATGAAATAACGGCCGCTACACAACCAAATACAGCGGCTGCAAAAAAGGGCAGCCGCACACTAATTTCTCCCAAGAAACCTCCAAGACCCGGTCCAATAATAAACCCCGTATTAATCGCCGCCGACATATAACCAAGTGCTTTGGATCTATCATTATATGATGTGATATCGGCAATAAACGCCGTCACGGCAGGCATAATAAAGGCAGCACTGAAACCTCCGAGTATCCGGGAAATAAATAGAACAGAAACCGTTTGTCCGAGGCCAAATAACCATTCAGAGAGAGCAAAAATAAATAAGCCAATAATAATCATCCGTTTGCGCCCGTATTGGTCAACCCATTTTCCTGCTATCGGTGAGCTGATCATCTGGGCCATGGAATAGGCTGCTACTAAATAGCCGACAACAGAGCCACTGAGGCCTAGCTCATTCATGATGGTAGGAAGCACCGGAATCACAAGACCGATCCCCAAAAAGGCAATAAATAAATTGCCTAGTAGTATACCTAATGTAAATTTATAATTGATTTCACGCACATTCTATCCTCCTAAAAGGGCAAAGCATCTAAAATTTGCGATGTATTGAGCATAACATCCCCCATTTCGCAAAGTATGTTCTATATGGAACTACCCTAACTTAACTCAGCTATGCAGTTCTTAACATTTGAAGTCGAAGCTTCGCGGAAACAAGGCAAATATATTGGTCTATTTCTTTACCAATAGAGGTTTCACTTATACATGTTATCCTCGTAGTCCCGTAATAATACTGAATTATAATTACTATAAAATTCCATTGATATGATATCCTTTTTTTATCTAAGACTGATTATATCATAGACTAAAAGGAAAAGACAAAAAATCAAGTTTTCAGTTTTTGAGTAGGCAAATCCCTAACTAAAGCAGGATTCATGACACCGACTTCGCTGAGGTGAGCGACTTATACCGGATCATATAAAAATAAAGAAGCTGACCCAAAAGCAAGGATGTCAGGCACCACAAAACAGGATCTCATATCCCTTGCATCAATCTGCACTGAATATAGATCAATGGTGAATGCCTGACAACTTATGGGGCAGCCCCTTCCCTATTAGATGTTGCAATCTCGTCGTCAGCGTAATCGTTTTATTATCTATACGGTTTTTTTGAGAGAATTTATTATATGCTTGATCCTAATTATTGCCCTTTTATAATGGAATCTTTACGTCTATGCAATGAAATTCCACCGATTCTATGTAAACATACCAAGGTATGATATCCTATTTAGTCATTTATGTTTAACAGCCACTCTCTTAATTTAATTTTTGAGTAATAGATTTCTCCATTTATTGAAATTGAAGAATTTCCGAATACGTTTTCATAAATACCTTTGCATCTCTTGCATTACGTCGAGATAATAAGTGCAAGTCACTCGATTTAATTAACTCTTACTCATCATCTTCGTCCAATGATTCGAATTCTTGATTAGCATCTGGACTTTTGTTATTCCTTAAACCCTCACAAAGAAAATAAACTGCCACAGCAAGTCCAATTCCTATTGTTAAAAACCCCACCTTTCAGCCTCCTTCAAAAAAATCAATTCACTCATTATGTACGTTTCACAAACCATTTTGGTCTCACTTTAATTTATTAATTTAGATTTTTTCCAAAAATAGTCATCCGTACCCTTTCCTTTGACACGAATAACAAAAAAAGAAGCACCCTATGAAGAGGTGCTGCGGAAAAGATGAAAACAAAAAACCCCTCTGAATCCGTTATTATGGATTTAGAGGGTAATATGGCTGCTAAGATTAATGTTACCACTTAGATAGGATTATTTATATGTGTGTCCATGAACAGACTTTCATTCACTTTGTCATTTTCCGTCTAAAATAAAAATGGCTCCGCAGGTAGGATTCGAACCTACGACCGTTCGGTTAACAGCCGAA
>NZ_CAMLDX010000125.1 GCF_946478885.1 uncultured Bacillus sp.
TCATTCAATTGTTCAAGCAAATCTGTTTGGATCCTCTTACTATTTACATATTTAATGAAATTGGGTACAGATGGTTCGGGAAAGTAGGAAAGGATTTGCCTTGTAGTGATAGTAAGCGGATGTTTCTCCTCTGACACATAGGCACGGTAACTGCTCCAGGGGTAATCCTCAGGTCTTTGAACAAGATTTGCCTTAACGGGATTGAGATGAATATATCGATTTGCCTCCAGTTCATAATGAATGGAGGTTATGAGTTCAGACCCATACCGACTTTCAAATACATGTCCGGAATAATCGTATCGTTTATTAAAATATTTTGCGTATTTCGTATGAATATATTTCATAATCTGACCTGGGGATGTTTCGGTGCATTCCAATTGAAGATGAACGTGGTTCGGCATAAGACAGTAGGCTTGAAGATTAAAGAGGTATTTTTCCATTGCTTCTTTGAGTAGATGCAGATATTTGCGTTTGTCATGATCATCATGGAATATTGGAAGCTTTCGCATTCCTCTGCTCGTTATATGGTATTTCGCCCCCTTAAACCACACTCGATTATTTCTTGCCAAAAAACCAACTCCTTTGAATAATAATTCCAGACAAGTCTAATATTTCGACAAAAACTGATATATTCCTGCATGATATATTGAATATATCATGCAATAACCTGCCCTTCTCCTATAAAAATGCTCCCCCAGGGACACACAACACCACCGTCCACTACATATGGACACTTGTATTTTTTCGGTGTCAGGCACCGTTTTTCAAAAAGTTATGGATATGTTCGGCTTACTATATTATGATAAAATTATCATTCCATATTTAATTTAAGGGAGTTTATATTATGTATATAGAAATCAATAGGGGGGATAAACGTCCCATTTGGCTGCAAATTGTTGACCAAGTGATTGATTATATTACAAAGGGACAGCTTTCCCCGGGGGATCCGTTAGTTCCTTCACGGCAGCTTGCCCAGGAGCTTTCAATCTCCCGCTCAAGTGTACAAATTGCTTATGAAGAATTACAGTCGCGAGGATATGTTGAGACATCTCGCAGAGGTGGAACGAAGGTTTGCCAATTCATGCATGAAACTAGCGCAATAACCGTGAGGCAGTCGGTACCTTCTATTCCTCCTAATCCCTTTCTCGAGAAAAAAAACGACGATGTCGGGCATTGGCCTGATGTTAATCAAGATGAATCAGCCGAAATTGACTTTCGTCTCCATGAACCCTTTGTTGATCCTAGTTTTCAAAAGTCCTGGCGCCGTGCTTCCAATTCAGCCATGAAAAAAGAAAATGTATTAAATTGGGGCTACAGCTCGCCTTACGGTCTATACTCAGTACGGGAGCAGATCAGCCGTTACTTAGCAATTGAACGAGGAATTTATGTAAAACCAAAACAAATCCTACTTACACTAGGTGCAAGGCAAACGATGGATATTATCGCACAGGCATTGCTGCAAGAAGGGGATTTAGTTTCTGTTGAAGATCCTGGCTTCCCGGTTGCCTGGTCCTCAATGCTGTACCGCAATATGACTGTAGAACCGATACCGGTTGACAGCCAAGGCCTTTGTGTAGAAAAAATTTCACCTGAATCCAAAATGATTTTTACTACTCCCTCCCATCAATTTCCGAGCGGTGTGCTGATGACAGTCAACCGTAGGCAGGAATTAATTCAATTTGCCCAGGAACATCAAACGTGGATCATTGAGGATGATTATGACGGTGAATTCCGTTACCGGGGCGGTCCAATGCCGAGTTTATTTTCACAAATGCCGACGAATATTTTATACCTGCTCAGCTTTACAAAGCTTTTGGCACCGGGAATCCGTTTGGCAGCAGTCATTGGTCCGGAAGAAGCGATCACAAGAATGGCTAAAGTGCAGGAATTTGTCTGTCGCCACCTGCCGGTTATGGAGCAGCTTGCTCTTGGCCAGTTTTTCGAAACAGGTGACCTATTGAAGCATGTCCGAAGAATGCGATCGATTTATCATAAAAGGCACCGTATCATGATTCAAACCTTAAACTCAACAGGGCTTGCTAATCAATTTCATGTCCAAGGCACAGATTCCGGTCTGCATGTATTGTTAGAGGGAAATGAAGACTTTGATGAGACAGCGGCTGTACATTCGGCCTTGAAAGAAGGTATCGGTGTTTTCCCGCTCAGTCCGTATTGTTTAGAAAGCAAAAGAAAAGGGCTTCTGCTTGGTTTCGCCCATCTCAATTCCGATCAAATTGCTGAAGGTGTAGAGCGTCTGGCAAAGGCGCTTCACTCATAACTTATTTCATATATGGCAGACAATATCCGACAAATGCAAAGAGCCCGCTTTCAGAGCGGACTCTTTCATTTCTTCTATTATTTCGCCTGAACGCTAGCTGCCTTCTCTACCATATCCACAAATAACTTGGTAAAACGATGATCGTCTATTAACTCTGGATGGAAGGAGCAGCCAAGAAGGTGCCCTTCTCGGACAGCGACGATTCTGCCTTCGTAACGGGCAAGAATTTCAACATTTTCACCCGCTTCGACAATGTGCGGCGCCCGGATAAATACACCGGTAAATGGTTTATCGAGGCCTTGAATCGAAAGCTCTTCTTCAAAGCTATCAACCTGCCGGCCAAAAGAATTCCGCTCCACCACAACATCGAGTAAACCAAGATGCGGCTCGGCGTAACCGGCCAATTTTTTTGCCAGTAAAATCAACCCTGCGCAAGTGCCAAATATGGGTTTACCCAGCCCGGCAAACTCCCGCAACGGCTCAAGAAAGCCATATTGATCAATCAGCCTGCGCATCGTTGTGCTTTCTCCACCGGGCAGAATGAGTCCGTCAATATCCCTAAGTTGTTCAGCCTTTTTGATGACCACTGCTTCCGAACCGCATGCTTCAATGGAACATACATGCTCAGCAACAGCTCCCTGCAGTCCTAATACTCCAATTTTCACCATATTCAATCTGCTCTCCTTACCAACCGCGATCCTGCATGCGTTCAGCTGGTGAAAGTGTTGAAATTTCAATTCCCTTCATCGCTTCGCCAAGACCTTTTGAAAGCTCAGCAATTAATTTATAGTCCTGGTAATGTGTCGTAGCTTCAACGATTGCCTTGGCAAATTTTGCAGGATTTTCTGATTTAAAAATACCTGACCCTACAAATACACCATCTGCCCCTAGTTGCATCATTAAAGCAGCATCAGCGGGAGTTGCAACACCACCGGCAGCGAAGTTAACCACTGGCAGCTTGCCAAATTGCTTAATTTGCAGCAAAATCTCATAGGGTGCACCCAGGAGTTTTGCTTCAGTCATTAATTCATCCTCGTTCATGGCCACCACTTTACGGACCTGCGCATTTACTTTACGCATATGTCGAACTGCTTCAACGATGTTTCCGGTCCCCGGTTCACCTTTTGTACGAAGCATGGAAGCCCCTTCTCCGATACGGCGGGCTGCTTCGCCAAGATCACGGCATCCGCAGACAAAAGGAACAGTAAAATCCTTTTTATTTAAGTGAAACTCTTCATCGGCAGGCGTTAAAACTTCACTTTCATCTATATAATCAACGCCAAGAGACTCTAACACTCGCGCTTCCACAATATGGCCGATTCTTGCTTTCGCCATGACCGGAATACTTACCGCATTCATGACTTCTTCGACAATGGAAATATCAGCCATTCTTGCGACTCCGCCCGCTTTACGAATATCAGATGGAACACGTTCCAATGCCATTACAGCAACTGCGCCCGCTTCCTCCGCAATTTTCGCCTGTTCAGCATTGACGACATCCATGATTACGCCGCCTTTTTGCATTTCTGCCATTCCCCGCTTAACACGATCTGTTCCTATTACCATACTAAATATCCCCCTAAACTATGTTTTTACACTCTTTGGATAAAATGAATCATAACAATAATATGGATTCTTCGCTATATCCATATCATTTCAATAAAACAGTCCATTTTTGGTGCCTGACACCAAAAATGGACAGATGTTCATGTGTATAGGGCAGTTTTATAATTTGATTTCCATAGTGATTTTATTGGTAAGCCCTTTCGTTTGTGAAAAATGTAACAAATTTTTCGCATTCTATAGACGAAAGACCTGTTTTTACATGTATAATAGATTGCGTCGAAAGAATAAAGGAAATAAGCTTACTAGTATTTCACAGCATTAGATGAAAGGAAGTCCTTTATGAATACATCGGAAGAAACATTGGCGGTTATTGCAGAAACCGGTTATAAAAAAGCCCATAAAACACTTCCAGAAAAACTGATTTTAGGCTTTATGGGAGGTATGTTTATATCCCTCGGCTATCTGCTTGATATCCGTGTCATCGCGAGTATATCTGACTGGGGCAGTTTGGCGAATTTCATTGGAGCCGCACTCTTTCCTGTCGGACTTATTTGTATTTTACTCGCAGGAGGAGAACTCATTACATCTAATATGATGGCCGTTGCTGTCGCCCTTTTTGATAAAAAAGCCAGCATAAAGGAATTGCTGAACAACTGGTTCTGGATTACACTGGCAAACTTAATTGGAGCATTATTTGTTGCTTATGTGTTTGGGCACATCGCTGGATTAACAGAGGCAGAACCCTACTTAAGCAAGACCCTTCATACAGCGGAGGCAAAGGTCGGAGATTCCTTCTTAGTTGCCTTTGTTTCAGGAATAGGCTGTAATATCTTTGTGGCGGTTGCAGCTTGGTTGAGCTTTACTGCCAAAAGCTTTGCCGGCAAGGTCCTTGGCATTTGGTTCCCGGTTATGGCATTTGTCGCAATTGGCTTTCAGCACGTTGTAGCCAATATGTTTGTCATCCCGGCAGCGATTTTTGCCGGACATCTTTCATGGTTTGATTTTCTTATGAACATGATTCCTGTATTTTTGGGCAACGCGGTCGGTGGATCCATCTTTATCGGATTGGCCTATTATTTAGCTTTCAAAAAGTTCCATCAGGCTTCGGTCAATGAGAATGCACAAAAGCAGTTAGGATTAAAAAAGCAGGCTGGGTAAATTTTTATGCTAAAAAATGAAATTATTTTGCGGAGCTATCTGCTAAATCTCTAAAAAATGAAACGCTCGAAGAAAAATTCGATCCTTTTTCTTCGAGCGTTTTTTGCTACTCTTTTTTTTATCGAAAATAACAAGTATATTCCAGTTACTTTCAATCGGCTATGTGACATTGCTACGATACAACACTTCGTCGGAACTTTCTCCAACCCACGGAGTATAAAATTCAGCTAAGCTGCTGATTCCTGAAAAAACTACCGCAAAAATCCCTTTACTCCGCCAAACAGAATAGTTCAACAGTTCTATACAGGCAAACCTCTATTCCTCTCATTACAAATGTTGTTCAGCGGTCGCTTCAGATTTAAGATTATACAGTGGCAGGATGACAAGCACACCAATTATAAACAAAACGGCGGCCGTTTCAAATGTAATCAAAAGAGAAAGTTCCTCTTTGACTTTGCCAGCCACACTCATTGTCAATACCATTCCCCCTGTAAACAACGGCATCAAAATTCCATTCACCCTGCCAATGAAATCAGCCGTTGTTTTCTGCATAATGAATGTATTGATTCCAATTTGAATGAAAGGAAGCATCAAACCATTAATAAATTCAGCCCCCAATGTAACCCAAAGATTCGTTGAAACCCCCATAACTGCTATACCTACTGCATTGAACAACATGCCATAAATGAGGAGTCTTTGTGGAGCCACATTTCTGGCACGTGTCATAACTACGCCACCCCCCAGTATCATCCCAATTCCGTTAATCGTGAGAAGCCATTGCAAATTTTCCTTCGGCAGGTCTAACTGCTCAGTAACCAGGAAAATCGATAGCGGCTGAATAAAGCCCAATCCAAGACCTGCAACTAAGAAACAGACCCCTAACAAGCTTAGCTCTCTCTTCTTTAGCACATAGGCTATTCCTGCCTTCATTTCCTGCCATAATGTGGATGAAGCTGATTCATTTTCTGCCTTACGATCCTTCGGCAGAAATGCTAAGGATAAAGCAGACAGTAAAAAGGTGGAACCCGTAATCGCAATCGATACTTCAATCCCGAATGATTGAAAAGCTAAGGTCCCAAGAATAGGACCGAACACCATAAACACCGCAAACATAGTTTGATAAACTGACATCCCCGTCTGTATCTGCTCTTCAGGCAAATGATTCTTAAATAGCTTTAACCCGGAAGGCTGTGAGAATTGCGACAGTATCGCAGATAGTAACATAGCAAAAAACACAGTATGCCATGTACCGAAATGAAGTGTTATTAACACGACAAAGATAGACAGGGCACTTAGGATATCGCACCAAACCATTGTCAATTTTGGACGCCAGCGATCGGCAAAGGTTCCTCCAATAAAAGAAAAAATAAATATTGGCGCAAACTCAGCTACAGAAATCATTGAAACAGCAATTGGATTTTCATTTGTCTGTTCCATAACAAATAAAAGCACTGAGAAGTTTCTTACCCAAATTCCTATTTGCAAAAACAAGCCCGATATGATGATGGCCTGAAACACACGATTGCGGAATAAACTGCGATTGTTAAGGACATGCTCAGTATTTTCTTCCAACATAAAAACCTCCTGCAATTTCTGAACAGGAGGCAGTACAATACGTAGCCATAGGCATTTATTCCTAATAAAAGGGATACAATGATCGTATGGTTTGTAAGAAACGTACAACTTTAATCCTATCCAGAAAAAATAATTATCATTGAATTATTTCTGTACAAAATAGGATTAAATAATCATTGTTCTTTAGTCACCCTTCTTTTTCTAATTAATATTATCTTAAAGGTAATAATCTATGAAATCAAGAATTTTTACAATGAAAAAATAATAAGTTTACATTTATACATCTATACTGTCTGATAGACAAGGTTTCTCAACTGCTGCCTTCAAATCTCCTGATCTTTGTACATGCTAATCACAAAATTCCGGAATAGTTCTGCGGATGGTTGCAGTTCTGTTCCAGCCAGCCAGGCAATACCGATTTTCCTGTAGCAATATGGCTCAGAGATGCAAAGCTGCTTTATCCGATCTGAAGAAATACCATGAAAGGCAGGAATAATAGTCACCCCAAGTCCGGCAGAAACCAGACCGGCTAATGTCGGGACATCTTCTCCTTCAAATTGAACCGCCGGTGAAAACCCAGCCTGCGCACAAAAGCCATCGATCACATCCCGCATTCCGAGTCCTTTTTTGAAGCCGATAAAATTCTCGCCTGACAATTCGCTTAAAGAAACCGAATTCCTGTCTGCCAGGTGATGATGTGCCGGCACATACAAGAATAATTCTTCATCAAACAGCGGGTGCCACATGATTTTCGAATGCTCCTTGATCCGGGTAATTAAACACACATCAACCTCCCGACTCAAAAGCCTTTCAACGCTTTCCGCTATTTTATATTGATACAAACAAATCTCAACACTGGGATAACTTTTATTAAAATATCTGATAATATCCGGCAAAACCTTGATTCCTAATATCGGTAAAAAGGCAAGTGAAACGGTCCCTGTATATGGATTTTTCAACTGGTTAAGTTCCTCGACTCCCAGAGCAATTTCATTTAAGCCCTTCTCTACCCTTTTTAAAAATAAGCGTCCAAATTGATTCAGCTTAACCGTCCGTCCGGTCCGATCAAATAGTGTGATGCCTAATTCTTCCTCCAGCTTCGTGATCGAACGGCTTAAAGCCGGCTGGGATAGTGCTAAAATTTCAGCAGCCTTACGAAAATGCTCAGTTTTTGCGACAACCCGAAAATATTCCAGCTGCTGCCATTCCACATGCATCACTCTCTTCCCATCTCTTTCCTTTTATTATAGCGTAACTTTCCTTTATATTCTGTTTTCGGAACAATAAAAAAGAGGAAGCACCGGCACAAATAGGCCTTACTCCTCTTTTGATTACAAAACTTATTATACCTTGTCCCTCTTATGAATGTTCCGCCAGCTTTG
>NZ_CAMLDX010000126.1 GCF_946478885.1 uncultured Bacillus sp.
AGCGACCGAGTACACGGCGCATCTTTGTCGCCGAGCATTTTGTGGGCTTTCCTAGTCATTTGACCTCAACTCCTCAAAACCTTCTCCATCGGCTTGCCTTTTGCTAATTCGTCAACCAGTTTGTCAAGCCAACGAATTTTCTGCATAAGCGGGTCTTCGATTTCCTCTACGCGAATGCCGCAGACTACGCCCGTGATTTTATGGACGTTGGGGTTGATTTGCGGGGCTTTGGCAAAGAACGTCTCAAAATCAACTTCTTTCTCAATTTGCTTCCGTAAGCCATGCTCGTCATAGCCCGTCAGCCAGCAAATGACGGTATCGACTTCTTCTTTTACGCGTCCCTTTTTCTCCGCTTTTTGGACGTACATAGGGTAGACTCTTGAAAAAGCGGTCGTAAATATTCTCGGTTTCATAGCGTTTTCTCTCCCCGCTCTCTTTTGACTTGTTCCTTCTCAATCAGTGTCAGAGCAACCTTCAGAGCGGCGATTCGCCGTTCAAGAAGAGTCTGCTGTGACTTACCCAGTTTCGTGGCGTCCATCTTCTCGCACTTGTGGAGCGTGGACAGCAAGGCACGATGCGCTTCGCTTAACTCTTCGGTTGTAAATTCTGCCATTCTTAGCCCTCCATTTGTTTTACCCTCCACCACACGATGTCGGTGATGAGTTCATAATCTATCGGCTTGCCAAGCGGAAGCTGAATTGCTCCTTTACTGGTCTTATATCCTGTGAGCCGCTCTGCGAATTCAGTAGTAGCTTCGCCACCGGGGTATAACCCGATGTGCTTCTTGAACGCCGCGAAATGGATAAGGTTCTGGCCTTGCCAGAACGTCGGCATCTGCCACGAGATTTTTTCTGTGGCTTCCGGCGCGGCAGCGCGGATGGTTTCGCGGATACTTTGCAACAGCGGTCGCACATCTTCCGTTTGTGCGACAATGTATTCGTCAATGCTGTTTGGCTTTACGCAAAAGTGGTCTTGTTCCGTGTTTTTGAACTCACTACCACATTTCGGACATTTCCACATTTCACTCACACTCCTTAATCGTTACTGTTACGTTGTCACCTGTTTGTTTCTGATTTTGCACGGACACAACAGTTTCGTCGTTTTTCTCGTAGGATTCTTCGTCCGACTCTTTCTTCAGTTTCAACTTCAAACTGTGGGATTTTCACGTTACGAACATCAACCTTGCCTGTCACAACATAGGCAATGGTTTTTGTGCGGAGCTCTTGGACGAGGACAATTTCATCATTAAGAGCGGCAATCATATCTTCGATTTGACCACATTTTTATCCAATAAAGCAACAATTGCAGAGATCGCTTAACTTTATAACGCTGACAATGTCAGGATAAGACTTCTCATTTTCCCAATTTGAGATAGTCTGTCGGGAAACTTGAATTTCTTCGGAGACTTTCTCTTGTGTCAATCCTGATTTTACTCTTGCGGTTTTTAGCTTTTTCCCAATCTCCATTTTGTTTCTCCTCGTTACTCACATTTTGCCACGAAAAAGGGGGTATGTCTATCAAACCTCTTTTACATCATACAGTTGAGGCATGTCAAAATTCTTTTACACTACATAAGAGGACAGGGGGACGGTTCCTGTGTCTTATATGGCTCCCCTGATCTTTAAGAAAAACCGGGCAAAAACCGCCCGGTCCTTTCTTAGCTAGAGAATATCCGATATTTTGTACTCTATGCCATATACTCCTTTATAATATTCCGGATACATTTGCCCTCCACATTTTTCACATAAAAACATTGGTGGAGTTGGTTAGGTCTCCATATATGAAAAATACCACAGTATCAAGGACTGTGGCGTGACAGAATTTTATACTTTCTTATCTTTCAAAAATAAGCAAGGCGCTCTACGAAAATATCGTAGGGTGCCTTGCGCTTTTTCTGTTATTGAGTTATGCCCCTTACAGCCATACTGCCCAGTCACCATAATGGAACGTTCCGCTTCCGTGATGAAGCTTTCCGTCCTTTTTTAGCTGCCGAAAAGCATCCCGCATTCGGATTAAAATTTCCGGTTGTATGTCCAGACTGTGATGTGCGGGAAATACCCGCTTCACCGGCAAAGCAGATATCTTTTCCAGAGATTTCAGATAGGCCACCGGGTCTGTGGAAGGATAGTAAGCAAATAAGGTATCCTTGTAGACCAAATCGCCAGTAAACAGATATCCGCGCTCTTTTTCCCAGAAGCACATGTGCCCTGGGGAGTGTCCCGGCGTATGCAGCACTTCAATGACTCGGCCACCGATGTCAATCGCGTCGCCGTCACGCAATACCTGTGTGGGCGTTCCTTGAAAAAACTCATAGCTGTTTATATCGTATCCATCTGGCAAATCACAGCGGTCAACCACCATTTTTCGTATGGTATCCATCGACAAAGGAAAGTTGCCGGAAAGCCAGTCTAGTTCTGCTTCATGGGCATAAAAATCCGGATAGTACTTGTGCCCTCCGATGTGATCCCAGTGAATATGTGTCGCCACGGCGGTCACAGGTTTATCCGTCAATTTTTCTATCTCTTCAGAGATATTGCAAATGCCCAGCCCAGTATCAATCAGCAAGCTGCGTTCGTTCCCATTCAGAAGGTAACAGTGTGTTTCCTCCCAATGCCTGTATTCACTGATGATATAAGTGTCCGCGTCGATGCGGTCTATAGTAAACCAATCGTTCATGCATATCCTCCTTTGCCATACCGCTCGATTGCTTTCTGCGTATACTTACGCACAAATTCTGTTTTTCGCTCCGTGTATTCGTCACGGTCATGTTCAAACGGTTTCCAAAGGGACAGCTTTAATTGCTCATAAGACTTGGCAATCTCGAGATATTCGTTCAGGTAATCCCTGAAGTACAGCTCGTCGTGATCGCCAAATTCTCTAAGGTGCAGATGGAATACCCGCTCGGCAAATCCGTCTGGCGTATATCCCTTGTTAAAATCAATGCGGGTTTCGTTTTGCGCCATGCACAAATAGTCGTTTTGCAAAAGCAGGCTCTTGACTATTTTATGGTCTTTGAGGGGGACTTCCACTAAAATATCAACAATCGGTTTTGCCCAGATCCCTTGGATTGCTGTGCTGCCAATATGGTAAATTCGAACGTTCTTCGGCAGGAATAACAACAAAAACGCCTGTTCTTCAAGATACCAGTCCCTCCAATGTGTCTGAGGCTCCGTCAACCGAATCGGGAATAACTCCCATAGCTCCTGAAGTGTCATTCCCGACAATGATTTACGCATCACAACACCCCGTCCCCGTATGAGCTTGCGTTTCATCCGATTGATACTCTGCAATTAAATCCGACGCCCACCGGAAAAGCTGTTTGGAAAGCCGGTCAAATTCAGCCTGCGCCAAATCGACCTGCTGTTTCATGGCAATCGCTGTTTCAAGTATCTCCCGTTCCGGTTGCCGCAGAACTGGAAGCAGTTCCGTTTTCCGCTTTCGGTAGGTTCCTGTCTGGAGATAGGAAATTGCTTGAACAGTAAAAGTTGCTGATTTATACAGGGCTTTTAACAACTCACCGTCCCTTTCATGTACCATGTTATGCCCGCACATATGGTAGAGATTGCAGGCTCCGATTCTGATCGCCCTGCGGACGTCCTCCTTGCCAATCAGCTCTTGCAGAAAATCGATGCTTCCAAAAATCGGTGTGGTATCGTAATAGAACTGGAACAAATCGGAATGTTCCCAGTGCTTCAACTTCTGAAGGCTGGAGATAAAGCCGCATACTTTTTCGCGGTTTGGAAGCGAGTCCAGCATGGTGCCATATGCTTTTAAATCCTCTGCGTCTGCGTGATTGAGTATCACGACGACATCAATATCGCTGTCGTCCGTCGCTTCTCCGCGTCCATAGCTGCCCTGCAGCCCGACGAACTCCAGCCGGGAGCCGAACAAGTTTTTGAGTTTGCCGAAATATTCTTTCATCCATGTATCTATATCAACTTTCATTTTTTCTCCTCCTACTTTTGCAACCAGTAACATACTGCTTGTCCGGTGGCTGATTAAAAGACGATTGTTTACGAAGAAATTTGAACCGTGGAATTCAATAATCATAATAATATGAACGCATTTCTGATTCATAGTCAAGAATTACATCTAACATTGAATCACAGCCTTCCAAAAATGAATAACAGCTCTCATATATTCGAAAACATTTTTTACATCAATTTTTTTGCAGTTGTAGCGATATTCTAAACTATATGAAGTGGGGTATCTAAAACAAGCTCCGTTTTTATCAAAGGCATCCAATTCTAGAATCTGTGTTTCAACAATATCTATAATCTTTAGATCTGCATCACTTTCGGAAGCATAATGTTGTATCATTGGACGCACATTTTTCCATAAAATCCTTTTTGCGCAAATGGCTTCTTCGTTTTGAGAAAAAAACATGTCTAGGCACACCATTATCTACACTAGCATAAAAAAGTCTCTTTAAACATACTTCGATTGCGTTCCTAAGCAGGAAAATAAGTGGATAGAGCCTTTTCTCCAAGGAATCATTTTCACAATTGTAAAAAATGAAGTCTGCTGCTTGGATATAGCCTGTAATTTTAGTATGAACTCCATGATCTGAAACCGGCTCCCACAAATTGTAATTTCCGATACCATGACTTGCTTAAATCAAAAATTCAGGCTGCCATTCAGCTTCGAACGGGCAATCATGATCATATGTCCCACAATTGATACATTTTTAATTAAGTAATAAGCTTGCATCATGTTATTTGCCACAGATACGTTAGAGGTGGCTTTTCCAGTAGAGAATTTCATGGTCAGACCCTCTAAACCATGCCTTTTATATGGACGGATATACGTTCCAATCGTTTTTTTGGTACGATTAAGAATAGTGGAGATTTGTTTGATCGAATTTCCCATCAAATGTAAACGAACCGTTTGATATCGTTCATACATGCGCCGATTTTTTTCATGCTTATTCTATTTTCAACCTCTTGTAATTCTTCTAAATTGGATTTCACGATAAATCACCGCCCATTCATGTTAGTTCATGATTTGACGTGTGATGTATGGAAATCCTTTTAATCCAAAAGGTAAAATTTAAGTTCAACTTATATAAATGTAAATCCTTTTTATTTTTCTTTTATCTCATTCTCATAGGGTGCCTTAACGGAAATACGTACTTCAATTACGTCTATCACATTCTTCATTTGTATGGACTACTCATAATCGTAATAAACATCATCTTTTTGAATTTTGTAATTTTGTGAGAAAAATACTTATGCCTGTTATTATAAAAAAAACAACATCAGTAATGAAAAACCACGAGGCTACACCGTTTATTTCCGCTACTGCCCCCGCAATTGGTTCCGATGCCTTTAACTATTACCTATGAAATTTGTGTTTATTGGATGCCATCTTCAAAAAACTCTAATGTCATCTATAAAATACCCCCAAAAATCAGGCCCAAAAATGCACTTTTTTACCCGTTTTTTTGCTCATTTTTGAGGTAAAAATCACAATATCTTGTGGTCATAACCCCTTATTTTTTTTTGACCACAATTCGTCATCATTATTATCGTTTCAACGTGCATCGGAACATAATATCTATACAATTACGCAAAAGGTTATTAATATAATAACCTTTTAGCAAAATCTCCCCCTCTGGGTGAATAAATATACTTAGTATAAAGATAGTTTATAATTTTTTATATATCCTCATTGCAAAAATATAAGCAACAACTATTATTGCTACACACCAAGCAAGGGCAACCCAGATATCTTTTCCTACTGGTTGGCTTGCTAATAAATTACGAATAGCTTCTACGATAGGCGTTACAGGTTGATTTTCCGCAAAGGCACGTACTGCTGAAGGCATAGTATCAGTTGGTACAAAGGCAGAACTGATAAATGGTAAGAATATGATTGGGTAAGAGAATGCACCTGCACCATCTGGTGTTTTAGCAGCAAGTCCTGCAATTATTGCAATCCAAGTCAACGCAAGTGTAAATATCCCAAGAATTCCAAATACCGCTAACCATTCTAAGATTCCTGCTGAAGAACGAAAACCCATTAATAATGCAACAATTATAATCATTACAACAGAAATTCCATTAGAAATTAATGAGGTTAATACATGTCCCCATAGTACTGTAGACCGAGCGATAGGCATAGAGTGGAAACGTTCAAAGATACCGCGTTCTTTATCTGTAAACAAACGGTAAGCTACATATGCAATCCCACTACCAATAGTCATTAACATTATACCTGGTAATAGATAATCAATATAATTTTCTGTACCAGTTTTAATTGCACCTCCAAATACATAGACGAATAATAACATAATGGCAATTGGCGTGATACTTACTGTAATAATTGTATCCATACTCCTAAAAATATGTCTCATAGAACGTCCAAACATAACACTTATATCTTTAAAAAAATATTTATTTGTAGATTCCATTTATTTCTCCCCCTTTTTACCAATAATTGTTAGGAATATTTCTTCTAATGTAGGTTGTTTTTCAACATATTCTACTTTTGTAGGTGGAAATAATTTTTTCAATCCTTCTAGTGTATCTAGAGCAATGATTTTCCCCTCATGAAGAATAGCGATCTTATCTGCAAGTTGTTCTGCTTCCTCTAAATATTGAGTAGTTAAGAATACTGTCGTTCTTGCAGCTGATAACTCTTTTACAATCTTCCAAACTTCTAAACGTGCTTCTGGATCAAGACCTGTAGTAGGCTCATCTAGAAAAATAATCTTTGGATTTCCCACAAGACTCATTGCGATATCAATTCTTCTCTTCATACCACCAGAGTAAGTACCCACTCTGCGGTCTGCCGCCTCTGACATACCAAAACGATTAATTAACTTATCCGCTACTTCATTTGGATTTTTAAGGTGTCTAAGTTTTGCTATCATTAGAAGATTTTCACGTCCAGTCAAAACTTCATCAATAGCAGCAAACTGGCCAGTAAGACTGACAGAACCTCTAATGTTTCCCGGATTTTTTTCAATATCAAAGCCATTAATCACAACACTTCCAGCATCTGCTTTAAGCAAAGTAGCCATGATTCTAATCATCGTTGTTTTTCCTGCTCCATTGGAACCTAGTAACGCAAAGATTCCTCCCTGCTCTACTTCAAAATCTATTCCTTTGAGTACTTCTACATTTTTGTAAGATTTTTTTAAACCTTTAATTTCTATGATGTTTTTTTTCATTTTTTTCCTCTCCCACAATAAATTAACCTTACTTAAATCCGCTCCTAATCCTTTCAATGCAGCTTGAGCAGTTATCATAAAGAAAGAGCCGACAACTGTGATTTTATTCACGGTTATCGGCTCTGCGTCTCAGCGTCTGGCTCTTTGATAATTGAAATATTCAGTTGTTTTACATTGATTATCATTTCCTGTTTACACTTGGGACAAAATAGCGGGAAGTTTTCAAGTACCGTATCAACACCTATCTTGACCCGTGTTTTGTTGCCACAAATCGGGCATAATATCCACTCGTATTTACACACTCTACCATCCCCATATCTCACTTTTACTCTGTTTAATCCGTAACCTTTTTCATTGCCTTGTTAACTTTTTGGTCAACAGATTCTTGATAGATGTCAGCGTAAGTTTTTGCATCTTTGATTAGATCATCGCAGAAAGCGGCTACGTCACTTCCCGTCACTTCGAGCACGCCTTTCCCCAAGGACGCACCCTCTTCAAAAAGATCGATAATCCCCGAGAACAAACCCATTCCGTCGGTTAGCTCAACAGGGCCAACCTTAAAGAGATATTTTTGAATCTCATTATAAACAATCTGATAATCTTTAGGGAGCGCTTTGACACGCGCCACGTGCGCTCGCCACTTTTTTTTGCCTTCAATGATATCTTGTATTCTCATTTTATCCCTCCTATTTACCTAATTTTTTAGCGATATTATTGTTGAGTTGCTCGCGCCACTTGTCGCGAAAAGACTTTGCCCCTT
>NZ_CAMLDX010000127.1 GCF_946478885.1 uncultured Bacillus sp.
ATAGGTACTAAACAAAGGCGTTTGCTTTTGTAATAGAAAAGAAGGAGAAGTGACATGGAACTGACGATTGAACACCTTAACAAACAGTTCAAGGATAAAGCTGCAGTTGATAATGTCTGCCTGAACCTTACACCGGGAGTATGGGGATTACTTGGCGCCAACGGGGCTGGTAAAACTACGCTCATGCGAATGATTGCAGACATTATGAAACCGACCAGTGGAAAAATCCTTTATGACGGAAAGAACATTCACACAATGGGAGAAGAATACAGAAATCTATTTGGCTTTTTGCCGCAGGATTTTGGCTTCTTTCGAGATTTTACTGTAAAAGATTATTTAGAGTATGTTGCTGCGCTTAAGGACGTTCCGGCAAGAACAACGCGAAAAAAGATTGACAGACTGCTGGGCATTCTCACCCTTTCTAATGTGAAAAACAAAAAAATGATCAAACTATCCGGGGGCATGAAGCGCCGTGTCGGGATCGCCCAAGCGATGCTGAACGATCCCAAAATTCTTATTATGGATGAACCGACTGCCGGCCTTGATCCCGGTGAACGGGTTCGTTTCCGTAATTTTATTTCGGAATTTTCCCACGATCGCATTGTCCTCATTTCGACGCATATTGTGTCTGATATTGAGCATATCTCTACTAAAAATGCCATTATGAAGGCTGGAAAAATTCTTGATGTTGGTACGACGGATAAATTATTAAAACAAGTCGCGGGAAAAGTATGGACTTGTATCGTACCTGTTGACAAACTGCCTATGTATGAAATGCAGTTACGTATTATTAACCAACGCAGTGAGGAGAATAATCAGATATCCATTCGCTACTTGACTGATGAACCAAAGACAGATAACTCTGTTATGGCTACTCCATGCTTGGAAGATTTGTATTTGTGGTTATTTCCGCAAGAAGAAATTGAAAAGGTGGGGAAATAGTATATGCGTATCTATTGGTTGGAAATGAAGCGTGTACTAAAATCGCGCCGTGCTATGATTTTATTGCTCGTAGCTCTAGTGATATCTGCGATCATGGCCTATCTTCCCGTAACATTTGAAACGATCAATTATCAAGAGAAAAATGGGAGAGTCATTATGCTAAACGGTATGGACGCAATTACATATAAAAAATCGATTCGTTCTGTCCATAACGGTGAGGTCACACCCGAAAAGCTTAAAGCTGCCCTGGAAACTTATCAAAGCACCGTTGCTCCATATGAGGGAATTGATATTGATAGTGAAGATTTTCCGTTAGATGTCTATACCGAAATGATTTCTCCCATCAGACCGCTTTTAGGAAAGCTACCGGAAGCATTCGCTGCCCCTGAAACCGGTATAGGAGCAAATTTAACTGACATATCCTTGAATGAAGCGGATCGCTTTTATGAGCAGTCTGTGCAACACTTAAAAGATGTTATGCAAATAGAGCAAAAAGAATATCCCAGCGCTCAGGAACAGTCCCTGAAAAAATATACAGAGGTAAAAACACCTTTTCAACTCTATGGTGGATACTCAAAGGACGCTTTTGATTACATTGAGCTTTTCATTTTTGTACTCGTTATTATTTGTGTCTTTATTGCCGTACCTACATTTTCCAACGAATATCAAACGGGCTCGGACAGTATTTTACGCTGTACAAAGCACGGGCGTTCCCGATTGGCGATTACGAAAGTAGCAGTTGCTTTTACCATTTTTGTTGTGACTTTCATTGTGTGTATCTTTTTACATTTACTCATATCAAACCTTGCATTTGGCCCAGAATGCATAAAAACATCCCTGCAGATGTTATTCTCTGTTGTCAGCCTGCCTGCTCTTAATCTCGGGCAATTACAAGTTGTTTTAGCAATCGGTGGATTACTTTCTTTGCTTGCAACGATTAGCTTCACATTATTTTTATCCGCTAAATGTAAAGATTCGCTTTCTGCCATTCTGATTGCCTTTGTATCGTGTTTGCTGCCAATATTAGCGTACACAGCCTTGGGTGCTAACTGGATTAGTTCTATTTTGCCGTCATCTGGTGTTGGTATGCAGAATAATTTGTTATATCAGTTGGTTAACTTTCACTACTTGCATATTGGGCAAATCAGTCTTTGGACACCTTATGTCATAGTGGCGGCTGCATTGGTTGAGATACCAGTATTTCTTTTACTTGCCGTACGTGCTTATTGTAAACATCAGGTTTCTTAGGGATGATGGAGCCCATTATAATTAATGTGAACACGCAGAACAGATCAATTAAAATATAAGAGCGTACAAACGGACGATCGTGTCCGTAAGTATGCTCTTTTTTGTTCGAAGGGGTTATTTACTTTACTTGCACAGTCGGTAAAGGGGGTGCAGGTTGTCCAATTAAAGGGTGGAATCAGCCATTCAAATGTGAACACTTACGCTTGGAAAACTTTAATGCTTATATCACAAGCCTTCCAAACCCAGCCGAGTTATCTGCCGCTTCCGCTTGTGTTCGACAGTACTGAAATCAAGAAAATCATTGAAAAGGATCGACATATTCATCATATAATTGAAATGAGTAAGCAAGCCAATATGGCAGTATTTACTGTAGGAACAGTTTATGATGAAGCGCTACTTTTTCGCCTTGGTTATTTTACAGATGAGGAAAAGCATTTTTTACAGAAGGAAGCAGTCGAAGACGTATGCTCGAGGTTTATTGATAGCAATGGACATATCTGTAATAAAGAAATTGACAGCCGAACCATTAGTATTGAATTGGGGATTTATGTAAAAAAGAAAAATCCATTCTGATTGCTGGGGGAGAACAGAAAACAGCTGCAATGCATAGAGCACTAAAAGGCTGTTAAGCGAATGTGTTAATGACGGATCAATATACGGCTAATACTATTATAGTGTGAAAACGCGAAAAAATTTTCCCTATGTATGAACACAATTTCTAATGTTTGTTTATAAATGTTCAACGCAGGTGTAAGATATACTCATCATCATAACATTAGGAGTGATTCTCAATTGACTATTAACCGAATGATTGATCATACAAACCTGAAGCCTGATACAAGCAAGGATTCTATTATGCAATTATTAAATGAGGCGAAAGAATTTCATTTTGCTTCTGTTTGTGTGAATCCGGCATGGGTGGAGCTTGCGGCAAATGAATTAAAAGGAACAGATGTGAAGGTTTGTACGGTAATAGGTTTCCCATTGGGAGCAAATACGATGGATACAAAGGTTTTTGAAACGAAGGATGCCATTGAAAAAGGAACCCAGGAAGTAGATATGGTCATAAATATTTCTAGGCTAAAGGATGGAGACTATCCCTATGTCAAGTCTGATATCATCGGAGTTGTAGAAGCTGCAAAAGGAAAAGCGCTTGTGAAAGTCATTATTGAAACTTGTCTTTTAACGAATGAGGAGAAGGAAGTGGCCTGCCGACTAGCCTTAGAAGCAGGGGCAGATTATGTGAAGACCTCAACAGGTTTTTCAACCGGAGGAGCAACGGTAAAAGATGTGGCATTAATGTCTCAAATAGTTGGTCAGGCTATGGGAGTGAAAGCATCCGGTGGATTACGAACAAAACAAGATGCAGAGGCCATGATTGAGGCAGGAGCTACCCGTCTTGGCACAAGCTCTGGTATTGCCATTATGAAAGAATGGTGATGGTTTAAGTGGAATAATTCTGCCTTCCGGTAATAGAGGAAACCAGAGGAAGGCAATGTCAGGCGGTTTCTATATCAGTCTTCGGTTCATATATGTTAATGCTTGAATAAAAGTATATGTTGGAACAACTCTGTATTGGGAGGGCTTATCATTGCTTTAATCATCAATCTAAATGACGTCCAGAAGAAGAAAATAAGTTTTTTAATCTTTTAATAAAAGCGAATAACCGGGAGGGTGTAATCAGTGACAGAACAATTTAAACGAATTCACATAATCGTAATGGACTCGGTCGGTATTGGAGAAGCGCCTGATGCAGCTCAATTTGATGATATTGGTACACATACTATGGGCCATATCGCCAGAGAGAAGGGAGGATTGAACCTGCCAAACCTAGCTAAACTCGGATTAGCGAATATCAGTGCGATTCAAGGAGTGCCAGTGGCAGAACATCCGCAGGCTAGTTTTGGGAAAATGCAGGAAAAATCTGCAGGAAAAGATACGATGACTGGTCACTGGGAAATTATGGGTTTGAATATTGATACCCCATTCCGAGTGTTTCCAAATGGCTTTCCTGCAGAGTTAATCAAGAAAATTGAGGATTATACCGGTCGAAGGGTAATTGGCAATAAGCCTGCTAGCGGGACGGAAATCATTAAGGAATTAGGAGAGGAGCAACTGAAGACAGGAGCATTAATTGTATACACCTCTGCCGATTCTGTTCTACAGATTGCTGCCCATGAAGAAGTCATTCCTCTTGATGAACTTTATAAGATATGTAAATATTGCCGTGAAATTACGCGTGATGATCCGTATATGATCGGACGGATTATTGCCCGACCTTATATCGGGACGAACGCAGAAAATTTTCAGCGGACCTCAAACCGTCATGACTACGCTCTGAAACCGTTTGGAGCGACCGTTATGAATTACCTTAAGGACAGCGGCTTGGATTCCATTGCGCTCGGGAAAATTTCTGATATCTATGATGGGGAAGGAGTTACGGAAGCTATTCGGACTACTTCGAATATGGACGGGATGGATAAATTGATTTCTTTGCTTGATCGTAATTTCCATGGAATAAGCTTTCTTAATCTGGTCGATTTTGATGCGATGTACGGCCATCGCAGAGATCCAATCGGCTATGGTGATGCATTAGAAGCATTTGATGAGCGGCTGCCGGAAGTCTTTGAAAAATTGGATCAGGATGATTTGTTGATTATTACAGCCGATCATGGAAATGATCCAACCTATAAAGGAACGGATCATACTCGTGAATATGTACCGCTTCTAGTTTATTCAAAACGTCTTTCAGGCGGAAATAATCTGGGAATACGCGATACCTTTGCCGACTTGGGGGCAACCGTTGCCGATAATTTTTCCTTAAAAATGCCAGAGCATGGAACTAGCTTTCTCAAAGAACTGCTTGGATAATTCTGATAAAAATACAGCATCATGTATCAAATGATGTATCTCAATTAATAAAAAAGGAGTGATATAACTTGAGAATGATTGACATAATTGAAAAAAAAAGAGATGGTCATGAATTAACGACAGAAGAAATTCAATTTTTTATTAATGGGTATACATTTGGCGATATTCCAGATTATCAGGCAAGTGCACTAGCGATGGCAATCTTTTTTCGTGATATGACAGAAAAAGAATGCACTGATTTAACGATGGCAATGGTTCATTCTGGAGACATCATTGATCTTTCGGGGATTGAAGGAATCAAGGTGGATAAGCACTCTACTGGCGGTGTCGGCGATACTACGACATTGATTTTAGCTCCTTTGGTAGCAGCGGTAGGGGTTCCGGTAGCCAAAATGTCCGGACGAGGTCTCGGGCATACTGGAGGGACCATTGATAAATTGGAATCTATTAAAGGCTTCCATGTAGAAATTTCCAATCGCGAATTTATTAAGTTGGTGAACAAAAATAAGATAGCGGTAATCGGACAATCCGGCAACTTAACACCCGCTGATAAAAAGCTGTATGCATTACGTGATGTAACAGGTACTGTAAATTCTATTCCCCTTATTGCCAGCTCGATAATGAGTAAAAAGCTTGCGGCTGGTGCTGATGCTATTGTGCTTGATGTGAAAACAGGAGCCGGAGCCTTTATGAAAACGGAAGAATCAGCCATGGAATTGGCACATGCAATGGTTAAGATTGGAAATCGTGTTGGACGCCAAACTATTGCGGTAATTTCCGATATGTCACAACCTCTTGGTTTTGCCATTGGAAACTCATTAGAAGTAAAAGAGGCTATTGACACATTGAGAGGACATGGACCACAAGATTTAACAGAACAAGTGTTAACGTTGGGAAGTCAAATGGTCGTTTTGGCAAAAAAAGCTGATACCATGGAAGAAGCTCGCCGGATGCTGACGGATGTAATTGAAGATGGCAGAGCCCTTGCAAAATTTAAAGACTTTATCATTTCTCAAGGTGGTGATGCTTCTGTAGTTGATGCTCCTGAAAATCTGCCTCAGGCCACCTATATAATTGAAGTTCCAGCGAAAGAAGAAGGAATAGTTGCTGAAATCATTGCCGATGAGATTGGAAAGGCCGCGACTATGCTAGGTGCCGGACGAGCAACTAAAGAAGATCAGATTGATTTGGCTGTCGGGCTTGTCCTGCGAAAGAAAATTAGCGATCCAGTAAAAAAAGGAGAATCACTGGTTACAATCCATTCCACCCGCGAGGATGTACAGGATGTAATCAAAAAAATATATGATTGTATTCAAATTGCAGATCATGCTGAAACACCTAAGCTGATTCATAAGATCATTACTGAATAATTGTTTGAAACAGAAAGGGAAGAGCAGAATGATCGATAAACAATTGATAGAAGAAGCAAAAAAGGCTAGGGAAAGGGCGTATGCTCCATATTCAAAATTTCAGGTTGGTGCAGCACTATTAACGAGGGACGGAAAAGTGTACCATGGCTGTAACATTGAAAATGCCGCTTACAGCATGTGCAATTGTGCAGAGCGGACAGCTTTATTCAAAGCCTATTCAGACGGAGAACGGGATTTTCAGATGATGGCTGTCATTGCCGATACAGACCGGCCCGTAACTCCTTGTGGTGCCTGCCGTCAAGTTATACACGAATTATGCCCGAGGGATATGATCGTGGTCTGTACAAATCTTCGGGGAGATGTTGAGCAAACGACGGCTGCAGCCTTACTTCCAGGGGCATTTTCAAAAGAAGATTTAGATTAAAGTAATAAAATAATGATGTGAATGTAATCGCAAAATCAGTAACACCGAGGCGGATCGAGGAGTACTTACAGTATTTGTGTGAATGAACCGTTGCAGAATGAAAGTGAATTGCCCCAGATTCCCAATGCAAATCAAAGGCGCTGTCCCAAAAGCAAAGGTGTCAAGCACCATAAAACAATATCCCCTATTAATCTGCACGGGATATTGTTTTATGGTGGATGCCTGCCGCTTTATAGGACAGCCTCTTATCATTATGAAAGCAAGGATAGGACAGCAAAGAAATGGCAAACAGTTCCGCATAGGACGAAAACATGCCAGACTGCATGGTGATGCTTGAATAATTGCCACATATAAAAAACAGCTCCGACTGTATAGCAAATTCCACCCGCCGCCAACAATATTAGTCCTGTTGGTTGAAGATTTGCTGCTAAGTCATTCCATGCGAAAACAATCAGCCAGCCCATCACAACATAGAGAATAGTAGAAGTATACAGGTATTTCTTTACGAAAAAAGATTTAAAAATGGTCCCTGCAATCGCCAAACCCCAGACTATTCCAAATAAAGTCCACCCGATCCATCCTTTAACGGCAATAAACAAAAAAGGTGTGTAGGTTCCTGCGATAAAGAAATAAATCGAGGTATGATCCATTATTTCAAAAAAATCCTTTGCCTTTCCCGGTCTAAGCGCATGCAAAAGGGTAGAGCAAGTATATAGCAGGACCATCGTTACACCAAACAAGGTAAAACCGACGATATGCCATGCATTTCCATAAAGGGAGGCAAATATGATTAAGAGGACGAGTGCAGCAACACTAAGGACTGCACCTAACCCATGTGTAATGGAGTTGGTTAGTTCCTCTTCTTTTGAAAAGACATGTGTATTAGCCAATTTAATCCCTTCCTTTTACTTTTTCAGTTTAAACTCATTATTTCCCTATTGAGATGAAATCTTTCTGAAGGCTTATTTTTTTATAACAGAGCGTTTTTTCATTATAATCTTATCAATAATAGAATACTAGTGACACTTATCAT
>NZ_CAMLDX010000128.1 GCF_946478885.1 uncultured Bacillus sp.
TGATCATCATGCTCTTTTTTTAAATGATTAGGAACGTACATAATGGCTGTGTCTTTCGACTATTAATGTCAGCGATTCAATAGACTTCCAACATAACGCAGCAACTCATTGGCTGAGGTAGAATTGTATCCATGCTCGTCAATTAACCGGGCTACGACCTCATTTACTTTCTTTAATTGCTGTTCGTCAGGCGTTTTGGTTGACGTTGTGATCTTCACAACATCCTTTAAATCAGCAAACAGCTTTTTCTGGATAGCTTCCCGCAAGCGATCATGTGAATTATAATCAAAACGTTTCCCTTTTCTTGCATATGCTGAAATACGAATCAGGATTTCCTCTCTAAACGCTTTTTTTGCATTTTCTGAAATGCCGATTTGCTCTTCAATGGACCGCATCAGCTTTTCATCAGGGTTAATTTCTTCTCCCGTTAACGGATCTCGCAATTTGACTTTATTGCAGTATGCCTCCACATTATCGAGGTAGTTTTCCATCAATGTCTTGGCGGATTCCTCATATGAATAAACAAACGCCTTTTGTACCTCCTTCTTCGCAATTTCGTCATATTCCTTACGGGCCAGGGAAATATAATTTAAATAGCGCTCACGTAATTCCGGTGTAATGGATGGATGCTGATCAAGTCCTTCTTTTAACGAAAGAAGGACATCAAGCGCATTGATACTCGTCATCTCTTTCCGGATAATCGTAGATGAAATCCGATTGATTACATATCGCGGATCTATCCCGCTCATCCCTTCATCTCCATATTCCTTCTTCAATTCCTTTACATCTGCTCGATTAAACCCTTCCACACTCTCCCCATCATACAGACGCATTTTTTTCACTAAATCAATATCGCCCTTTTTTGGTTCTTTCAATCGAGTCAGGATCGTGAACATAGCTGCGACACGTAATGTATGTGGCGCAATATGAACATCGGAGACATCACTTTCCCGAATCATCTTTTCATAAATTTTTTCTTCCTCTGATACTTTTAAATTATACGGGATTGGCATCACGATAATCCTTGAGTGAAGGGCTTCATTTTTCTTATTGGAGATGAAAGAGCGGTATTCTGTTTCATTGGTATGGGCGACAATCAATTCATCCGCACTGATTAGTGCAAATCTTCCGGCTTTAAAATTTCCCTCCTGGGTCAGAGAAAGCAAGTGCCAAAGAAATTTCTCATCACATTTCAGCATTTCCTGGAACTCCATCATTCCGCGGTTCGCTTTATTCAATTCACCGTCAAAACGATAGGCACGGGGGTCTGATTCAGAGCCATATTCAGCAATCGTTGAGAAATCGATGCTCCCTGTTAAATCGGCAATATCCTGTGATTTCGGATCGGACGGGCTGAAGGTTCCGATTCCAACTCTGCGGTCTTCCGAGAAAAAAATCCTCTCGACAGTGACATCCTCAATTCGACCATTATACTCCTGTTCTAGCCGCATCATGTTTAACGGAGAAAGATTTCCTTCAATGCGAATGCCATATTCATCAAAGAAGTCCTTGCGTAAATAATGCGGGATTAAATGCAGCGGATCCTCATGCATCGGGCAGCCTTTAATGCCAAATACGGCTCCCTTATCTGTTAAGGAATATGATTCCAGTCCCCTTTTTAACATTGTAACCAGAGTTGATTTCCCTCCACTGACCGGACCCATCAATAGTAATATCCGTTTGCGGACATCCAGCCTTTTGGCAGAAGGATGAAAATATTCTTCCACCAGCCTTTCTAATGCCTCCTCTAAGCCAAACAACTGATCGGAAAAGAACTTATAGCGCTTATGTCCATTTACTTCCTCTACACCTGAATCCTTTATCATATTATATACTCGTGAATGTGCAGACTGGGCAACCCATGGCTTCTCTTTAATAATCTCTAGATATTCTCCAAATGTTCCTTCCCATTTAAGCTTTTCCTCTTCTTTACGAAATAACTCAATCTTCTTTAATATATCCATATGGACCTCCCCTGTAGCTTTTTCCCACTTAAACAGGCTTTCACTAATCCTGCTGCTTTTAGCTCTAGGATGCTTGCCCATAAAAGCCCGAAACCACAAGCACTAACAAATATCCTTCATTTCCCCTAACCATTTTTAGAGATATATGGTCTCCTTAAATAGCCAATTCCTGCTATCAGAAACGATTAATATACTGTATGCTTTAAAAATTGTGAACATGCCAAAAAAGGATAATATGCACGGGCAGCTGCCAGATTTATAAAAGTGCCTGAAATATTTCAAAAACAAACAGCTGTATAAAAAAGGACGACTAAAAATCCTTGTGATACTTGTCACTTTTTTACGGCTTGACTAGGAAAATCAAACACAAACTATTCACAAGTTTATTTTTATAGGCTATAATGAATGTGCAGTTTAAACAAGTTAATCTCTTCTTAGAAGAGTGTTCCAGACAGAGGGAATCTTGAATAGAGTATTGTTTAGCCTTTTTTGACATCAAGTTCATTTACAGTTTAATATGTATTAAATTTATTTATAGATTTGCTTTTCAAAGGGGGCATACATAGGTGGGAACAATTCTAATTATTGGTGTAATGATTGCTTTTCTTTCTGCTATCTTCACAGCAGGCTACAATGATAAGCCAAACATGACAAAGTAAGAAAGATAAAAGACCGCTAAAACTGCGGTCTTTTTCTTTTTTTCCGATTATTCATTCTTCATTTATTTCAAATTTAATCCATGTTGTTTTATAAATTCATGCATATACATTCTCGATGGATTACTAAGAGTGCCTGCCATCTGCCCCGTCCATGTATCTTTTCTTCTGCCTTTAGTCCGTTTAGCATAATAAGCTGAGACAAGAGCATTATACTCCTCTAGTTCCTTCCGGTAATCTTCCATATTTTGCTGATATTCATTTTCATGATACACATTTGTCAACGGCAAACGCGGTCTTTGATCCGTGATTTTTTCTGGATAGCCAACAGCTAATCCAAACAGCGGGATGACCCTCCTCGGCGTCTTCAGCAGCGTGCAAACTTCATCCAGATGATTTCGGATTCCCCCGATATAACAAATACCAAGGCCAAGTGATTCTGCAGCGATTGCAGCATTTTGTGCCGCCAATGCTGCATCAATTAAGGCAACCATAAACTTTTCAGTACTTTCTACAGAGGACATCACATCCTTGCCCTCCATCTCACCAGCTACTTCATGACGATATAAATCTGCGCAAAAAACAAAAAAATGGCCGTTTTTTTCAACGTAGCTTTGATTTCCTGACAGCTCAGCAAGAAGCCTCTTTTTCTCAGGATCAGTAATGCCGATAACGGAATAGGCCTGTACATAGCTGGAAGTCGATGCAGCCTGAGCACTACCCACAATGATGTCAATTTGCTCCTTTGTTAGAGGCTTGTCTTCAAAATGGCGAATTGATCTGTGTGATAACAACAATTCAATTGTTTGATTCATAAAACCATCCCTTTATTTTGTAGTCATCATTATCTTAACTTTGTTTTCCTGTACAGGCTACTATTACGCACCAAAAAGGACCTCAAATCAGGTCCCATTTACTTATTTATTATTTTAAATGAATAAATTTCTGCTGCCGTAATGCCTCATACACAAGAATGGCTGCCGTATTGGATAAATTTAGCGAACGGACATTTGTCGTCATCGGTATCCTGAGACAATGATCTTTATTTTCTGCCAGTAATTCTTTCGGAAGCCCGGTAGACTCCCTACCGAACATAAAGTAATAATCCTGACCCTGATCGCTGAAATCATAATCAGAATAAGCCTTTTCTCCATATGTCTCAATATAATAAAATTCCCCGCTGTTCTTAGCAAAAAATTCATTCAGGGAATCGTAATACATAATTTTTACAAAAGGCCAATAATCAAGTCCCGCCCTTTTTAACATTTTGTCATCCGTCGAAAAACCAAGCGGACGAATTAAATGCAAATACGTATCTGTTGCTGCACAAGTACGTGCAATATTTCCAGTATTTGCCGGAATTTCCGGCTGGTA
Source organism: uncultured Bacillus sp. (assembly GCF_946478885.1). The sequence goes on from NZ_CAMLDX010000128.1 coordinate 3,995, forward strand.
TAAAACTACATGCAGTGCCAACGTCTTTCACCTCAAAAAATAAACTCTGTCCTATATTATACCACTCTACTATTTGGAAACAAGAATGTTCAAGACATATGAATGTATATTGAAGCTATTCATCATCAGTAATGGAGAGAAATTTATACTGAATATTAGGTGTATAAGCTGTTGAATCCTCATACGACCAATATCTCATCCTACAGTTGAATGTATGAGCATTAACAAGCGGCATACCATTTGCATCCTTTGCTGTTACCATCGTATTGTGGTTAAAGCGGCCGTCTCCTTCAAAATCATAGCAAATGATATCTCCAAGTAGCAGTTGTTCAGGATTCTTAACTTCTTTGGCTCTTAAACCGCTCTTAGAACTCGGCAAATACCATCTTAGTGCATTGGCAACCGACCAGCTGTAACTCCAATTATTGCTTCTCATCCACCATCCTCTCGATCGGTTAGGATAACCTGACATCGGCGCCCCTCCCGCATGAAGACATTGTGAAATATAATTCGTGCAATCGACATCGAATTTCTTATATGCCGGATTGTAATCATTCCACCATCTTTCGGCATATTGAACTGCCTTTAAACGATTATAACGAAAAACTCCCCCTTTTCCTTTTCTCTCAGCCATATCAGTCAGGTTCGCTCCCTCTGGAGCTCCGGTAATATAATACGGACTTTTCTCTAGATCATGGATTAAAATCCCTTTATAAAATTCCGCCTCCCGCATCTCCACTTCCTCTTCCAAATACAGGCAGTCTTTTTGATTAATTAAATATTGCATATGAGCACGGTAATAGACCAATTCAATATCAGAACCTGTCTTCTTTACTTTGTCAATCGCCCCTCTTGCCTTCACCTTTATAATTTCAGCACTTCTACCGTTAAACAGTTCCTTTTTTTTCTCCATCTTCTCACAAATGAGACTATCTCTTATATTTGAAACGCATTGCTGCGCTCTCTTGAAAAGAAAATCCTGAAGTTGCTTCCGCATGATACACCACTCCTTTCATTATAGATATATATGAAGGGAGTTTTAATTCTTGATTATGAGGATAGGATAAATCTTCAATACAGAAGAATGATTATCTGAACCTGTTTTGTGATTAAGAGAAAAATTTTTTAAAACCTCAGATTGTAAATCATTCTACAGCTCATTGACCCTTGCTAAACATCGCAGATGCTCCAACAATTTTCTCATTCTCGTAAAAATTATGATGCCCATCTACCACTCGTTGATCGACAATATTCAGTAAATGATCGGGAGAACTTTCTCCACAAGTAAATGTCTGAGGCATGTACTTGTGGTAAAATAGTAATAAGAAGTTGATACGTATCTCCTGCTTGTAATAATAGAAAACTATCGTGACAAATTTTTATATATTGCACGGAGGGATTGGTATGCTTATAAAGGAAAAGGATGTAGATCGAAGAGTCCAAAGAACAAAACGAATGTTTCGAACAGCTTTTATAAAATTATTAGAGACAAAGGACTACCCACACATAACAGTAACCGATATTGTCGAATATGCCGATTATAATCGTGCCACCTTTTATCTTCATTATAAATATAAAGAGGATTTGGCTGATGAAGTAGTAGAATACATACTGGATGAACTTATTCAAGCCTTTCATTTTCCTTGGCAAAATAAGAAGGACCCATCGCCGAGCATTCCTTCCCCTTCTGATATTCTTCTTTTTGATTATATTTTAGAGAATAGGGGGTTTTTCCAGCTGTGGAAAAACTCCGATAGTATTCCCCGTTTCCAGGAAAGATTTATTCAAACGATTAAAATGCTCATGAAAGAAGGATTGGTCCCTTTGGAGAATCAGATTGCCGAAAGGGATCAAGATTTACTCATTACCTTTCAGGCATATGGGATTATGGGGTTGATTGTAGAATGGATTAACAGTAACTTTGCATCTCCACCTGACTATATGGCAGAGCAGCTAATCAATATGGTCTATTTCTATCCACAAAATATCAGCAGCACACGGCATCAATAAAGGTGAGAGAATGATCCCGTCTCTCATCTTTTTAATGCCTTATGAATTTCCATTATGACGCTTGTATCAGTTTCCTTTTTCAATGCTTCCTCCAGCAGTTGCATGGCCTCGTTTCCAGATATCCTTCCAATCGCCCATGCGGCAGTACCGCGCATAACAGAACGTGGATCATTCAATAAGATCTCTTTCAAGTCATTGAGAGATTCTTGATCCTTGAAATGACCAAGGGCGATGATGGCATTCCGTTGTATTGGATTTTTGCCGCGCCATGAACCTGACAAGCTGCCAAATTGCTCTTTGAAAAGGCGGTTGCTGAGTGTCAATATTGACTTCAATAATGGTTTCACCCTATCAGATTCCGGCTCCACCTCCGGATGAAGATGAAAATCGATCCCCTTATTTTTCGGGCATGCCGTTTGGCAGGAATCACAACCGTAAAGGCGATTGCCTATCTTCTCACGATATTCTTCAGGAATCATTTCTTTTGTTTGCGTCAGAAAAGCGATACAGCGGCTGGCATTGATTTGACCTCCTTGTACAAGGGCTCCGGTAGGACAGGCATCAAGGCATTTACGGCAGTCGCCACAATGATCCCCGATTGGCTTATCCGGCGTAAATGGAATATTCGTAATCATCTCTCCTAAATACACATAGGATCCGAATTCAGGTGTAATGATTGAACAATTTTTCCCGCTCCAACCAATTCCTGCCCTTTCCGCTACAGCACGATCAACGAGCTCACCGGTATCGACCATCGAACGTAGGCGTGCCTCCGGTACCTTTTCTGCGATATATTGCTCAAGCTGTTTTAATCGCTCCCGTAAGACAATGTGGTAATCCAATCCCCATGATACTCGAGAGAAAATGCCTCTTCTTTCTCCTTTTTTACTAATTACACGCTCTTTCATCTTAGCTGGGTATGCGACAGCAATTGCTATAATCGACTCTGCTCCATCCAGAAGCAGGCGTGGATCGACTCTTTTTTCAATATCAGGCTCTTCAAAGCCTGAATGATAGTTCAATTCTCTTTGGCGAATCAGTTGGTTTCGCAGTTCAGCAAATGGGGCAGCTGTTGTAAAGCGAATTTTGTCTATTCCAATCGTCTTGCTGAATTCAACGATATCCTTTTTTAATTGCACAACATCCACTCTTTCATCCCCTTTCCATTATGATCAGCTGTAGGCTGTATCTCGCAGGCAAAAAGGCTTTCATACAGCTGTACTCTATACTAAATGAGATGATTATGACAATAACGATCTATTATGATACACTATTTTTCAAAAAAATAGGTGGCTCAAGCAATGGGAATTAAAAGTATGTACAGATCTGAAAGAGCTTATACCGGACTTTAAATTGATTTGATTCAATATAGAGAGAAGCTTCTATTGGCACATCTAAGCCACTCTGAAAGGAAGGCTGCAATGATTCTAGGGATCTCTTTATTTTGATTTAGGGTGTCCGAAAAGTGGAAATTCCTAAATTACCATTATCAAGAATGTTGACATACCAAGATGTTGAAACATGAAAAAAGGGCAGCCAAAAGTCAAAAAACGATAACTTTCTGGACAGCCTCTTAATCACTACTGTCAACATTACTTGTGACAGAAATATGTTAAAAAATAAAAAACGCAACACCTCGTTCCTCGATGGATACGAAACACTGCGTTGATACCGTATGTAATGGAGCGGGTGATGGGAATCGAACCCACGACAACAGCTTGGAAGGCTGTAGTTTTACCACTAAACTACACCCGCA